>JAIROE010000012.1 GCA_031257715.1 Treponema sp.
ATCATGAAGCCCTACGGCATGACCGTGGACTGCGTGACCAGCGGCCGGGCGGCCGTAGAGCTGGTGCGGAAAGGCGAAACCCGCTACAACGCAATCTTCATGGATCACATGATGCCCGGGATGGACGGCCTTGAGGCGGCGCGGATCATCAGAAACGAAATAGACAGCGACTACGCGAGGACCGTGCCGATTATCGCCCTCACGGCCAACGCTATTATCGGCAACGAAAAGCTGTTCCTCAACAACGGTTTTCAGGATTTTCTTACCAAGCCCATCGACATCATGAAGATGAACGACGCGATTAACCGCTGGGTAAGGGACAAAGAACTGGAAAAGAAAATGGGTATTGATACGGAAAGCCGGCTTGCGGAAGGAAACCGGGACGCAAAGACGGATGGCGCGAATAATGCCGAGAGGGAGTTTGAACGCCAGATTGCGGAGCTGATAAAAAGCGCCCGGGTGGAAGGCCTCAATGCGGAAAAGGGACTGGAACGCTTTGGCGGGGACGGAAAATCCTACATGGAATCGCTGCGCTCCTACGCGCTTCACACCCCGGCCCTGCTTGAAGCGGCGCATGGTACGGATACCCTTTCGGACTATGCGATTACCGTCCACGGCATCAAGGGTTCCAGTTACGGCATTTCCGCGGATGCTGTCGGGCGCAAGGCGGAAGAACTGGAACACGCGGCCAAGGACGGAAACGCGGATTTTGTTAAAGCCGGAAACGGGGAGTTTATCAAATCCGTCGAACAGTTTATCGCGCGTTTAACGGAACTTCTTGATACCCTGGAAGAGAAAATACAAAAGCCCCGCAAGGCTGCCCCGGACCCGGTCCTGCTCGCCAGGATTAGGGACGCCGCGGAACAGTACGACATGGGAGAGCTTGACAGCGCGATGGAAGAACTGGAACGGTGCGCCTACGAATCGGACGCGGAACTGGTTCCCTGGCTTCGGGAGCAGATCGATAAATCCGAATTCGAGGAGATAATGAAACGGCTTGCACCCCGGATACCGTCAGAGGCTCTGCTGAAGGAAGAACTTCTGCTGCTGGAAGAAGAACTTCTGCTGCGGGAAGAGATTCTGTTGCCGGAAGAGGTACTGCTTATCGAAGCATAAACAAAAGAAGGAAGTCATGAACGCTTCGCGTTCATGTTCAATTACCAGCGTGCTGTCAGCCTGCGGCGGACGGCATGCCGTAAAAGCGGCAAAAATAAAAAAAGGTAAAAAAATGAAAAGCAAACAAATTATTTTTCTGGTTGACGACAATATGACCAACCTGACAACGGGGAAAACGATGTTGAAAGAACACTACGACATTTTTTCCATACCTTCGGGCGCAAAGCTTTTTGAGATACTGGAAAAAGTAACGCCGGATCTGATCCTTCTTGACATCGAGATGCCCGAAATGAACGGTTACGAGGCGATAAAAAAGCTCAAGGAGGAAAAGAAGACCCGCGAGATTCCGGTTGTCTTTCTTACCGCCAGGAACGATCCCGGCAGCGAGCTTGAAGGTTTAAACCTGGGCGCCATAGACTACATCTCCAAGCCTTTTTCGCCCCCGCTGCTTTTGAAGCGTATAGAAAATCACCTGCTTATGCGAAACCAGCAGACGGCCCTGAAAGACTACAATGAAAATTTACAGGAAATGGTACAACGGAGGACCCGGCAGGTGGTGGAGCTTCAGAATTCAATATTAAACACCGTAACGGAAATGGTTGAATTCCGGGACGATGTAACCGGCGGGCACATAGAACGTACCCAGAACTATCTGAAACTTCTTGTGGACAAACTCCTTTCCGAAAAGATCTATTGGGAAGAAGTTTCAAGCTGGAACCTCGAATTCCTTGTCCCCTCGGCCCAGCTTCACGATGTGGGCAAGATCGCCATCAGCGATGCGATCCTTAACAAACCGGGAAAACTGACGCCCGAAGAATTTGCAACCATGAAAAGACACGCTTCTATCGGCGAAAAAGCCATTGAGGATATCATGAGGAACAATTCGGACAACGATTTTCTCCATCACGCAAAAATTTTCGCCGGGACCCATCATGAAAAGTGGGACGGTTCAGGGTATCCCAGGGGATTAAGAAATTCCATGATTCCCCTTCAGGGCCGGCTTATGGCTATCGCCGATGTTTATGACGCCCTTATCGCCGAGAGGCCTTACAAGAAGGCCCTTGGTACCGAAGAAGCGGAACGGATAATCCTTGAAGGCAGGGAAAAACATTTCGATCCCGTTCTGGTGGAACTGTTTCAGGAACTGTCGCCCCAATTTGCCCAAATTGCGGAACACTGCAACGCGGCGCTGCGGGAAAAGATGAAAAATGACGGACTTTCCGATCCTGTAAAAGAGAGTGCCTGAGGAAACGCCTCTGGCACGGTGAAATTCGAAAGGGGAGGGCGGCTTCCCGAAACGGAACTCCGCCTTTTCCCCGTTCCAGGGGGCTGCCGAAAGGCCCTGCGAAGCAGGATTTTGAAGCGGCCCCGGCCAAATCGGCCTGTTTTTTACAGGCTGATTCCCGTTTTTCCCCTGTCCGGGGTCTGTTTTCCGGAAATTTGCCCTTTGACAAGGCGATTTTTTTGGCAAAAAAGGCTCAAAGGGGAGTTTTTGCTCAAAATGTAAGATTGTCGCATTGACAATTCCGGCTTTTCAGGATTATTCTCTTGAGAGTGTTAATGGTCTTCATTTGAAATCCAATCGGGGTTTCTTTGAATTTTTGCTGTAAAGGGTACTTTTGCTTGTGTCCGAGGAAAGAAAATGCCGAAACAGCTTGTTCACAGCACTATGCCTTTGTCGCCGGAGAACCTGCTCTTTCTGGAACGCCCCCGGATTGACCGTCTGCTGGAAAAACAGGTGCGGAATCCCGTTGTTATTGTCAATGCCGGCGCAGGCTATGGAAAGACCCAGGCGGTTTATTCCTTTGTCCGCAAATACAACGCTACTACCTTCTGGATGCAATTTTCCGAAAGGGACAATATCGGTGAGTGGTTTTGGGAAAATTTCGTCGCCACAATTGCCATTGTCAACAAAAAAGCGGCGGCGAGGCTTAAAGAAACCGAGTTTCCGGAAACTGACCGCCTGTTTGAACGGTATCTGAATATCCCCCTTATGGAAGCGCCGCCGATGGGACGGTGTATCTTTGTCTACGACGATTTTCACCTTGTCCACAATGCGGCGGTTCTGCGGTTCATGGAGTGTTCCATTACTTCTCCGTTTCCCAATATCACATCCGTCCTTATATCCCGAACCGAACCGGCCATTAATCTGACAAAGCTTCTTTCCAGGGATCTTTTGGGCAGAATTACCGAAGAGGATCTCCGGTTCAGCCAGGAAGAAATGGCGGAATATTTCCGCATCCAGAATATTCTGCCTTCACCCCGGACGGTGTCTTCGATATATCAGGATACAGAAGGCTGGGCCTTTGCCATACACCTGGCGGGGCTTTCCCTAAAAAACGCTCTGCCAGGGACGCCTTACATACCCCAGGCGATGCGTTCAAATATTTTTAAGCTGATAGAAAGTGAAATCATGGCGGGCATACCGGCGGATCTGCGGAAATTCCTCATCAAATTGTCCCTCGTCGAACATTTGGCGCCGGATCTGCTTCAGGATATTGCCGCCGGAATTTCCCCGGACAAAATGCTCGTTAATGAAATGGAACAAAGCATCTCGTTTGTCCGTTTTGACATCTATCAGAACGCGTACCAAATCCATCACCTGTTTCTGGAATACCTGAGCGGAAAACAGGAGGAACTGTCCGAAGATGAAAAGCGGGAAGTCTACCGGCAGGCCGCCGCGTGGTGCGCCGCCAACAACCAGAAAATGGACGCCATCAGCTATTATGAAAAGGCCGGGGACTACGAGAAACTGATCGGCGTCATCGAAACCATGTCCCCCATGCTGCCGAACCGGATGGCCCGGAGGCTGCTGGAGATCATGGAACGGGCGCCCGAGGAAATATACAGCCAAATTGCCCATGCCCAGGTACAGCGTACCGGGCTTTATCTGACCCTTGAGATGTTTGACAAGTCCAGGGAAGAAATACTCAAGGTTATCGGCAAGCTGAAAACCCGGCCCCTTTCCCCTTTTGTAACCCGGACCCTGACGGGCTGTTACAATCTTCTGGGTTTTATCGGCATGAACACCTGTCCCTATACACGGGACTACGATTATGTTCGTTATTTTGAAAAAGCCAGACACTATTACAACCTTAACAAATTTGAAACAGGTCCTCCCATGACCATAATTGCGCTGGCCTCCTATCTTTGCCGGGTCAACACTGAAGAAAAGGGAGAAATGGAAAAATATATTGCGGCCATCAGCGCATCGGTTCCCCTTACATCGCTTACTTTCGGAGGCTGCGCCCTGGGAATGGATGATTTGTGCCGGGGAGAACTGGCTTTTTTTAGGGGCGATCTGTCCGGGGCGGAACAATTTCTCCTCCGCTCTCTTGAAAATGCCCGGCAGGGAAGGCAATACGAAATCGAAGACCGGGTCTTTTTTTACCTGTTGCGGATTAACCTTGCCCGGGGGGATTACAGGGCCATCGTGGATATACTCAAACGATTGAAAGCCCAGCTTGACGAGCAGTTGTACCCGGCCCGCTTTACCAATTACGATATTCTTACCGGCTGGTATTATGTCCATACCGGGCAGCAGGACAAACTGGCCCCCTGGCTGAAGAATGATTTTGAGGAAAGCGACCTTAACTCCATAGTCTTTGGTTTGGAAATTCTCGTGAAAGTCAAATACCATTTTGCCGAAAAGCGTTTTCCCGCGGCACTGGCGGTTCTGGACGGCTGGGAAACAAGAAACAGCCGCTGGAACTTTGTGCTGGGGAAAATCGAAAGAAAGACTCTGGAGGCGGTGTGCCGGTATCGGCTTCGGGACAAAGAGGGCGCCTTTGCCGCCCTGGCGGAAGCCTGCCGCCTGGCCGGTCCCAACGCGATCTTTATGCCCTTTATGGAACCCGGCAAGGATATGCGGGCCTTGGCGGATGCGGCGTTAAAGGACAAGGCTCCGGATCTTCCCCAGGACTGGCTGGAAAAAGTACGCCTTGGCGCCGCGGGGTATGCGAAAAAATTCTTTGCCGTGATGGAACACTACCGGTCAGGTTCTCCCCGGAAAGGAGCGGCCGACGATAGCGGATTCAGGTTGTCCCGCAGGGAAATGGAAGTCCTTGCGAACTTGTCCCAGGGGATGACCCGGGAAGAAATCGCCGGGATCTCTTCCCTGTCGACCAATACGGTCAAGAGCATCATTCGCAGCATTTATCGCAAACTTGAGGCGGTCAACAAAGCCGACGCGGTACGAATCGCCGCGTCCAGGGGGTTGGTGTAGACAAAGACCGGTTTGACATCCCTGATAACCATAGCCTGTAATTTGCGATTGATAAGGAAAAAAAGTGGCCGGGCAATCTTTTCAAGAATCCATAAATTTCATGAACAATCGTTTTCTGGAACGGCCCCGTGTAGACCGTCTTCTGGAAAAGGCCCTGCAAAGCCACATTGTTACCGTAATAGCCGGGGAGGGCAGCGGCAAAACCCATGCGGTCAATTCCTTTCTGCAAAAAGAAAACCGGAACAGTATCTGGGTGCAGATTTCTGAACGGGATAACCTGGGCTGGCGGTTTTGGGAGAACTATACCGGAGAGACGGCCCGCCTCAACCCGGAGGCGGCGAAACTTCTTGCCGACATAGGTTTTCCCGAATCGAGCCGGCAGTTCGACCGGTATCTGAACCTGATAAAGAATGAAGTCATAAGCAGGGAACGCTACGTGCTCGTCTTTGACGATTTTCACTTTCTTGCCAATTCCGCGGTCCTCCTGTTTCTGGAACGGGTTTTGGCCGCGCCGGTTTCAAAAAACACCATCGTTTTTATTTCCCGTACGGAACCGGCAATGAACACCGTCAATCTTCTGGCAAAAGGGCTTCTTTCCCGAATTACCGTCGAAGATATCCGTTTTACAAAGGAAGAAGTGGAAGATTTTTTCCGCCTCAATGATGTCCTCTTTGAAGAAGAGGATCTTGCCCGGATCTTCCGGCAGACCGAAGGATGGGCCTTGGCGCTTGACCTTATCCTTCAGGGAATAAAGGCGGACCGGACCGGTGAACGCAGATGGGACAGGGTGATACAACCCGTCAAAAAAATGGAAGAGAATATTTTTTCCATGATGGGAGAGGAACTTCAAAAATTCCTTGTCAAGCTTTCCCTTATTGAGCATTGGCCCCGGGATCTCCTGGAGCAGCTTGAGCCGGGAGGAAAAAGCATTGCCGCCATGGAAAAATTCAGTTCGGTTATCCGTTTCGACGCCTATCTTCACGGCTTCAGGATACATCACCTTTTTCTGGATTTTCTCCGGGAAAAACAGGAATGCCTGTCCCGGGAAGAAATTCGGGAAGTTTACAGCAAGGATGCCCGGTGGTGTATTGAAAACAACCTTCCCACCGACGCTGCCCTGAGTTATGAGCGGGCCAGGGACTGCGGGGGGCTTGTCCGGCTTGTCGAATCCCTTCCCCGTATGTTGCCCCGGACGATAGCGTCTTTCCTTCTGGAAACGGT
>JAIROE010000132.1 GCA_031257715.1 Treponema sp.
GCGGACCAATGTGGCGCCCATCGATTCGAAGAATCCCATAGTCGGGGTCTGGGCCAACGCCAACGGGACCATCGTGCTTCAGTTCAGGGCCGACGGAACGATAAGCGTAAGGAATTTTGCCGTAACGGACCAGTATGTCGAGGTGTATTTCAGGCCGAACCGGGCGCTTTCGGGAGGGGGCTTCAATGACGTGAGGAATCCCAAGGATTATGACAGCGTATACACGGGAAACGGCACATACAGGATCAACAACGACACCCTCGAAATACAGCTTTCCCTGCGAAACAGCGACGGGGTGACCAAGGAAATCAAACACAGCACCCCCTTCCAGTTCATGGAGAATCAGACCCAGGTGCGCCTTACCCGCGGAATAGCCAGAAAATACATCATCGATCAGGCGACGCGAAAGCCCGCTTCCGAATCAAACTACAACCAGAAGCCGGATCGCTCCGATTTTGTGACGCAGTTTTTCCGCCAGTAATCACCGGGCCGTCACCGGAAAACCTCCAGAAACCCCGCCGGGGCTTTTGGAGGTTCCCTTGGGGTATTTGTGCAGTTTTTCGCGGAAAAACGGAAAAATTCGCCGTCTTTTGAAGAGATCCCGCCTTTACGCATGATGTTCTTTCCTTACGGGCGCCATATCGCGCCGGCGCGCCCGAAAATTGCGCCCGCAAAAAAAGGGCATTTGCCCGCAAACGGGAAAATTTCCGCTACTGGTACATGATGATATAGGGCCGGGGATCGAGGGCGTAAACCTCCCGCGGCGTGAGAAGCGGATTATCGTAGCCCGCGCCGGGAATGTTGAAATTGTAAAACAGCTTGAATCCCTTTACGGGTATGTTTGAAGCCTGCGCGTTATAGGCGTAGGATTTTTTTTTCAGATCGGGCGGGCCGAATCCGTCGGCACAGTGGACAAGCCGTACCTTTGCAAAACCGCTTTGCACCCTGTTCCGGTTTGAAATCATCCGCCAGTTGAACTGGTGAATCACCAGCATCCGTTCGCCGGGAAGGCGGTTTTCAATCAGGTAGTTTTCCATTACCCGCTGGGCCTCGTTTATTTCTTCCGCCGTTACCGTTCCTATTTCCTGCATGGGTTTGTTTGTCCGCCATTCGGGATCCAGCGCCAGATGAACATTGGGATATTTAAGATAGGGCAGCATGCGTCTGAGGGAATCCACCGGATCGTACCGTCCTATCTGATGATCGATAAAGACCAGCATGTCGTGCTGCAAGGCGTATTCAATATAGGTGCGGAGCACGTCTTCGCCGATGATCCCTATGTCGCCTCCGGGCCAGACGGTCCCGAAAATGATGTAGAAGGCCCGCCTGATTCCCCGCCCGCCGCTTGCCGCGGCGTATTCTTTCGCAAGTTCGGAAAGCTTCGCGTCCAGTTCCCCTGGGGTAAAGCGGCCCAGAATCCCCATGTTTTTTGAAAGGGGATGGCCGTAAAAGGCAAGTATGTCGTTGTTGAGGAGTATGGAAAGCTCTCCGCTGTACAGGGCGGCGCGGGCGCTGGATTCGGCCCCGGTTGGCACCCAATAAGGCCTCGAAGCCTCCCGCGCTATGGCGGCGGTAATCGTATCGGTAAAATACGACGCGGGGAAGAGCCTTGAGGGCCAAATCGTTTCCACCGTAACCGCGCCGTTTTCCGGCGGCGTTACGTTCGGGGTTTCGGCCCCGGCAGCCAGCGGAAGGATAAAGAGCGCTATCAGCGCCAACAGCAGCACAAGGAGGAGGACGAGCGGCAGGGGGGGCCCCTTTGTCTCGCGGCGGAATATGGTGTGGAGCATGGTTATTTATTATCGGCGGAAACGGGCCTTTCAATAAGCGGCAAAGGGGATAATTTCGGTTATCTCGACCCTGAATTTGGCGTTTGCCGCCCATCTGCCGTCATCCATGAAAAAGACCGGAAAGGAAGCAAGGCTGATAAACCCCCGCGCCTCTTTGGGGCGGTTACGCTCTCTGCCCCGGAGCACGGAGCGGATCGCGGCCCTGGCCGCGTCTTCAAGGCCGGCCCATTTTATGGCCATCCAGTCCTCCATCTCCACCGGGCCGCCGGGAAAGGCATGGCCTATCGCCTGGGCGTTCCGCACGGTACCCGAACGCCACATCGCCATGCGCCGCATCTGGGTTTCGGTAAGCCGGTAATCGGTCCAAAGCAGAAACTGCATGTCCTCTAACTTCGCATCGGTGGCCCGCAGCCCCGGATCCCCCCAGGGAATGGCCCCTAAAGGCTCAAGCTCAAATTCCTCCGCTATACCCCTGGCCCGTTCTCCAATATCGTAGTAAAAAGACCAGCCGTATATCATGGCGGAATAAAACATCGCCGCCTCTTCCAGCGCCCGCCGCCGTATTGTCCCGGCGTCAAGCGGATAACCTTCTTCAACATAGAAGCCGTACACCGGTTCAAGGGCCACCTTCACCCTTCCCCGCAGCATCTCCGCCCCGCCGCCCGGTATTATCCACTGGGCGCCGGACGCCGGACCGAGCAGCACAAGACACAATAGAAAACAAGCGCGCATATTTTAATATCGGCTTTACCGGGAGGGCAATGAACCTCCTGTTCACCATCCCGTAAGCCGCCGCCAGGGATTTACGCCGAAACGGATCAGGAAGTAAAGCCATGCAACGCCGAAACCGGCAAGATGGGTCATGTGGGCCACGTTTCCCCCCATTCCGGTTATCATCAAAAAAATTTCAAGCCCGGTAAATCCCAGCACCATCACCGGGGCCTTTATGGGAAGTATGCCCCAAAGGTAAATGACGGAATTGGGAAAGAACACTGCGTAGGCAAGCTGTACCGCAAAAACGGCCCCGCTCGCCCCTATGAGGGTCACCATTCCGGCGCCCATGAATACATACACCAGAAAGGAAAAGAAACCCGCAAGAATCCCCGTGATAAAATAAAAGAGGATGAATTCCGGGCTTCCCATCTGCCGCTCCACCGGAAGACCGAAGAAAAAAAGGGCCAGCATATTGAAAAGGATATGGCTTATCCCGCCGTGGACAAACATGTAGGTAACAAACGTCCAGATCCAGCCCTCCTCTACCAAATCGGGAGTCATGCCAAGGAAGAAATTGACGAAGCGCTGCCCCCTTCCCATGGCCATTCCGCCCAAAAACACAAGGATATTGATTCCAATGATCCAGAAAACCGCGCCGTAATTCCGCCAGCGGAATGGCTTCCTCAATACGTTCATTACTGCCCCTTTCCGATACTGGACTTGTTCAAGAACCCGGTTGGTTCTTTGCCAAGCTTC
>JAIROE010000019.1 GCA_031257715.1 Treponema sp.
GAGGTTCCAGATACCCAGAGCTTCGGAAAGGGAGGTGGCAAGCATCAGGGCGAAGTAGGAACCCAAAACAACCATGAGGAAAGACGGGAGGTCGACAACGGTCCCGATGGAACCGCCGGACGAGTAAATGGACATTATTACCATGCCTACGGCGCCGAAGATTCCGATTAAACTCGATATGTCCATAAACCCTACTCCCCGTCTTTAAATGGGCTTAACCGCCTGCGGTATTCTTCAATTTTTTTTAAAACATCCTTTAGTTCTTCCCGCACAATAAGATGCTTGCCCGACAGCATAACCAGGGTGGTATCGGGATTGATCTCTATCGCCTCAATTTGATGAGGATTGACATAATATTCAATGCCGTCCAGCCTAGTTACTTTAATCATACAATATTTTTATTACCGTTTCAGCGTGAGCAGTTCCTGCAGAAGCTGATCGGCAGTCTGTATGGTCCGGGAATTGGCCTGAAAACCCCTCTGGGTGATGATCATGTCGGTGAACTGTTCGGCCATGTCCACATTGGACATTTCCAGAAAGCCCGCGACTATTTTTCCCTTGCCGGCTATGCCCGAAGGGCCTATGTTGGCGGCCCCGGAATTGTTGGATACGCGGTAGTTATTGTCCCCCGCCTTTTCAAGGCCCCCCTGATTGGGGAAACTCGCCATGGCAATCTGGCCCAGAATACGCTCCGTTCCGTTGTCGTAGATCCCCGCGATGACGCCGCTTTGATCAATTTTGAAGTTTTCAAGATAACCCATGGTGTGGCCGTCCTGCTCTACAGGCTTGGTGGACGCGGCGTCGGAAAACTGGGTAATGGAATTGGTGGTGGCCCCCACCGTTCCCAGGCGAAGGGTAAATTCCTGCCTCACAGGCGTACCGTCTTCATTGGGAGTGGCGGAAAGGACATCGAACGCCACGTTCATCAACACTTCCCCTTCCGCACCCGACACGTTCCCCGCTCCGTCTTCCGCGGAAAGGAGTGTCCCGTTGTTGTTGAAGTTTACCGTAAAATTGACAGGACCGCCAGCGGCGGGCGCCTCGGCGCCCAATCCTATTGACGCGTTGTTGGCCTCCTCCGTTTCGGGATCCACCGAAAGCTGCGCATTCCAGCTGTTATTGGTCCCCGGCACGCGGGTAAACTCCACCTCAAGCGTATGTTCCGCGCCGAAGGAATCGTATATCTTGATGGCCGTCGCCCAGGTTCCGGCGCGCGCCTGCAGTTCCGTGGGATTTTCGGGAATTTCGGGGATGTTCTTGTTGAGGTTACAGGCGTAATTGACAAAGGTCGTGGCCCGCGCGGGATCTTTGGAACCCACCGGGATAATAATATCCTCAACCTGCCGTGAAACGTCGATAAACTGCACGCCCATGACATCCCGCGCCATCCAGCCCTGCACCTTCATGCCGTTGGCCGGATTCACCATGGTCCCATCCTGATCTATGCTGAAGGCGCCGTTTCTGGTGTACAATTCCTTGTCCCCTTCGTGAAGAACAAAGAACCCTGTTCCCTGAATGGCAAGATCGGTCCCAACCCCGGTGCTCTGAAGGCTGCCCTGTATGTGGATGGTGTCTATCGAGGCGACGGACATCCCCAAGCCTACTTCCTTGGGATTAACGCCCCCCAGCTCTTCGGAAGGACGGGTCGCCCCCTGAAGCTGCTGGTACAGGATATCCTGAAAGTTCACCCGGTTGCGTTTGAAGCCCGTAGTGTTGATGTTGGCGATATTATTGCCGATAACATCCATTCTGGTCTGATGGTTCTGCAGTCCGGACACGCCGGAAAATAACGATCGCATCATATCGCATTACTCCTCGTAGATTCTTGCTACCTGTTCCCAGGGATAGGTCGTACCATTTACCATGACGACAGGGATGTCTCCCCGGTCTACCGCCATTACGGTCCCTTCCACTACTCTTTCGCCGTCCACTATTTTTACCTGATGTCCCAGTGCGGAAGAAGCCCCCGCGGTGTCGAGCATACGGGTCAGTTTGGCAAAATCGGAAGCCATGCCGGTCATCTGTTCCAGTGTGGAAAACTGGGCCATCTGTGCGATGAATTCCCTGTCTTCCATGGGAGCGGTGGGGTCCTGGTAGGAAAGCTGGGTAATAAGGATCTTGAGAAAATCATCCTTCCCCAGATTCTGCCGGGGGAGCCTTCCGTCATTTAATGATTTGTTGAAATCATTTGCTATTTTGTCATTCCGCGCCTTTTCCTGCGGGCTTAAAACCGATTCTATCGCCGCTGCCATGTATAACTCCTCCTATATCAATATATTGACTTGTATCCGCCCGTTCCGGCGGAAAATGCCGTCCGCAAAAAATTCCGCATCTTCCTGTCCGGCGTCATAACGAAAAGCCTCTTCAGGAAGGGCACCTCTCCATTCCCGGAAAAACGGTTCCTGCCGTTCTTCCCCGTTTCCCCCTCCCTGTGTCAGGGAAAAATCAAGTTCGGCGCCGTCAAAACCCGACTCCAGGAACGCCTGTTCCAGGGAATGTATTTCCCGTTCAAAGGCCCGCAGGGCTTCCTCGCTTTCTACGGCAATATGCCCCGTTATCCTGTTTTCGGCCATTTCGAGGCGTATCTTTACATTTCCCAGAGATTCGGGTTTGAGGGAAAGCCTGATGGTCCCTTCTCCTCCGCCGCGGAGTATGAAACGGGCCTCGCGGACTATACCGGCGGAAAGATTCTCTTCAAGTTCCCGCGCCAGCAAATTTTCAAACATTCCGGTACTGCCGGCGGGAGCGCCTCCCTTTTCGCCTGGGGGCATCTCCCGGCTGTGAAGATCGACGGTCATTTCCGCCTCATGGAAAGACGCCGCCGCCCTGAGCCCTCCTCCTGATCCCGTTTCCGGGGAAAAAACCGCTTCACGGCCCGCGTCCCCCGGGGCGGTACGGAGATCCTCCACAGTCACAGCGGCCAGGGCGAAGCGTTCCCGCTTCTTCCCCCGCGCCCCGGCGGCCCCGCTTCCCCGGTTTTCATGCGGGGAACCGGCCTGTTTTTCAGGAACCGTTTCATCTCCGGCCGCGAAAACCGGGGAGGAAAAATCAACACCCGGTTCATCGCCGGTTTTTTCAAACACGTCCGTGTGCCCGGCGCCGGCCGCCGGGGCCTGTTCCCCGGAGAATTCCGCGCCGGCGGCCTCCGGTACAGCGGCTTCCGGCACGGCGGCCCGCGGCACGGCGGTTCCGGGCGTGGAAGCGGCATCCGTTCCGGGAGAATCAGACGGAAAGCGGGAAACCGCGTCCGGGGGAATGTCTCCGCCCTCCGCGGCGATCCTGTCTTTTTTTCCCGCCGGAAATTCCCGGCTGAAAAGCCGTTCAGGAAACCCTTCCACAAGGAATGCTTCCCGCCCTTCGTCGAGCCTGTTATCCGTGATTTTTTGCGGCGCGGCGGGGGCATTGCCGGCGGCGGCCGTATCGCCGGGAGCAATTCCGGCATCTTTGGGGACGGCCTTTTTTGCGGCGTTTTTTCCGCCTTTAAGACCCGGCAAAAAGATGCCCGTTCCCTCATATTTCCCGGTTTCCCCGGTTTCATCCGGCACAATCATCCGGGTGTTTTCCGGGCCTGCTTCCCGGTTTTTAAGCCCGGTTTTCACGGAAAGGCCCGCAAGAATTTTGGCAAACACGCCAAGGGCGGAGGTCCCGGATTTTTCACGGGAACCGAACATGCCTTTTTTTCCGGCGCCTTCCGGGACCTGCGTCTCATCCGCGCCCTTTATGTGAGGGGTTTCCGTATGGGAGGATATTTCGATCAACGCCCGCCTCCTTACAGCGAACTTTTCGGAAGCCGGCGCCTTTACGGACGGGTTTAATTCAGGCCGGGAGGCATCCCGGCCATCTTCCGCTGCAATTCGGCGGCGCGACCCGGCTCCATGAGCGAAAGCCAGTAAGACACAATGGACTGTGTCCCTTCCGCCTGGGCAATTTCTTCGGTCTTCCTGAAAACATTGATCACGTCCAGATCGTCCATTGCGGCCATGATGCCCACAGCCTGTTCAGGCGGCATTCCGGTCAACAGCCTGGCGTTTGTTTCAATGTTTCTTTCTCTAATGTCGGCCTGTTCGGCCACGGCATTGAAGGAATTTTCCCTGTCGTCCTGGGCTTTTTGCTGCTCGGCAAGCATCTGGGCTATTTGTTCCAATTCGCCGTACCTGTTCTCAAGTTCCTGTTCCCGGCCGTCAAGTTCCCTTTCCTGCAGATCCAGAGCCTCAAGGCGTATGGCGAGCCTTTCCGCGTCAAGGTTGAGCGTTTCGTCCGGGGACACCTCAGCCTGGGTACGGCCTTCCCGTCCGATAAAACGGTACAGCGGAGAGAGAACGGACTTGGCGTCTATGATACCGAGGTAATCAAACCAGAGAAGGCTGCCCCCCGCCATGATCAAAATAAGCAGCAATAACACGATTACCCTGCCGAAAATACGAGCGCCGCCAGCCATCACTACCCTCCCGTTATCAATAGGGAATCCCCTAATGCAACCTGATTACAGTATCGGTCAACAGGAATCATTGATTCACCCCGTCTGCGCCATTATTCGCCGTTCCGCCCCTCTTTCCCAGCAGTTCTATCCGCGCCGCCACATAGTCCATCCTGTCCTGGTTCAGCACAACCCGGCGGTACGGCCCCATGTCTTCCACGGAATAGTCCCCCCGGCTGATGAAATGTTTTTCTCCCCTTTCGTTAAGCCAGTAAACCAGCGCGATTGAACCCCTGTCCAGTTCTATGGCGTTAACCCCTTTTTTCCCTATGGCGCAGCCTGAATTGAAGAGGCAGGGAACAGGAAGCAGGTCTCCGTAAAGGCTCTGACGAAGGACATCCCGCCTTTCCTTTCTCTGGAGTTTGCCGAGATCGGCCGAAAGGGCGGCGACTTCCGCGGCAATTCTTCCTCTTTCCGCCGGAAGGACGGCCGGATAGTCGCGGCAGAGCCGCTCTATTTCGAATTTGATATAATCAAAACGTCCCAGCGATTCAAAGAGGGGCCTGTGGGTGTGGCCTATGACGGAGATGCAGTTATTTTCCAGTGAAAATTCATAGGCTTTTTTTTCAACGTAGAAACGCCGCCGGGAATTGCGGGCGGTAGAAATGTTCCGTATGCCGAAGGGCTTGAGAAAGTAGCGTATGCTGGCCCCGATGAGGCTGTTGTACTTGGCATACACCCTTGAAGACTGATGGCCGTGGTACACATAGACCGGCATGAGCCCTGTTTCTATGCGGACCGCGCTGTACAGGGTATAGGGATAGGATTTTTGAAAAAGCAGGGCCTCATCGTGATTTCCTATGAGCTTGTAAAGGCGCCCCGCCGCGGCGAAACGGTCAAAAGCACGGTACAGGAGGGGCCACTGTTTCTGTATGTCGCCAAGGGAATAGCGCATCAACTCCTCGATGTCCCCGTTCAGCACAAGATACCAGCCGCGTTCAAAATAATAATCGGATAAAATGGCGGTAAGGAACCCGCCGTTATAGGCAAGATCGTCCCGCCTGCCTGAACCCATATGAAAATCACTCATCACAAGAACTTTCTCCCCGTTCCGTATATCCAGCACCGCGTCGGGATTGAAACGGGGCCCCACCATATTGCTGAAAAAATCGTCTCCAGCTTTTTCCGCCTTCCGGAAGGAACCCCCGCCCGCACGCCATTTCGGCATCACGGCAGGTTTCAGAAACAAACGGCGATCTTTTTGAGCGTGAAAAAACATGTGTCAAACCCTGTCTTTATTAAAGATACCCTTTTTACCGCCCGGAGGACAACACCCGCCCTTGTTGGAACTCCGGCCCGGTATGGAGGCGTCAGGTTCCGCCGGGCCTGAACGCCGGTCCCTCCGGAAGTTCCGCGCCTATGGCGCCGAGAGGGACGGGTTTTTCCGAATAGAGGCCGTGAAAGTCGCTGCCCCCGGTGAGAAAGAGACCGTACCGTTCCGCCTGTTCCCTGACCAGACGTTCCCGTTCCGGCGTTTGGGTGTGGTGCCGGCATTCAATACCGGAAAGACCCCATGCCACAAGGCGGGGAAGCAGTCCCAGGGAATCGTACTGAAAGGGATGGGCCAGCGCCGCCCGGCCCCCGCAGTCAACGATAAGCCGTACCGCTTCTTCGGCGCTCATGTAACGGCTTTTCATCACCGCCGCGCCGCCGGGTCCGAAGAGCCGGGTGTAGAGGGGGCCGTATATCGCCGTGGTATATCCCCGGTCCGCCAGGGCGTGCATGAGGTGCTGGCGGTAGGGGACGCCGCCCTTTCCCGTGTACGCGGAAAGATCTTTTTCATCCAGGGGATAACCGGCGGCCCGGATCAGGGACAGGGCTTCCCCGTTTGCCCGGCGGCGATCTTCCAGATAGGGGCGGCAGGCTGTTTCCACGGTTTCCCGGTCCCTCATGCCGTACCCTAAAATGTGAACCTTCCGTCCTGTACCAGGGTCGAAGGCGGACACTTCTATTCCCGGAATGACTTTGAGTCCCTGTTTTTTCTCCTCCTCTCCGGCCTCCTCCCAGCCCGCCGTGGTGTCGTGATCGGTGATGGCTATGGCGGCAAGTCCCAGGGCTTTGGCGGTCTTTACAATCCGCGGGATCGTCATGGAACCGTCGGACCAGTCGCTGTGGATGTGCAGATCCGCTTTTCCGGCGGGCCTTAGATCGCGCCGCACGGTTCAGTTTCTCCCGCGTCCACCGGGCAGGAAGCGCCCAGGGCCAGATCGTAACGGGTATCCGAAAGGGCCCGCAGGGCGTCCCGGTCATGGAAGACCCCCACCATGCCGGTCCCTTCCCCCTTGAGGGCTAGAATCATTTCCATGATCCGCTCCTTGTACACCCGGTCCAGGGACGCGGTGGGCTCATCCAGCAGCAGGAGCCGGGGTTTCGCGATGATGGCGTGGAGGATGTTGAGCCGCTGTTTTTCACCGCCGGAAAAAGTGGCGGGGTACATGTCCCAGAGGTTTTTCCCCAGGCCCGCGTTGGAGAGCATTTCCTTTGCCCGGTCCAGGGCCTCGTTCCGGGAAACCCCGCGGATCATCAGGGGATCCACAAGAATTTCCAGCGCCGGTACTCTGGGCATGACATGGAAAAACTGGGACACATAGGCGATCTCGGTACGGCGGAGGCGGAGAATTTTCCATTCATCCGCGCCGGCAAGATCCACCGTATCCCCCCCGGCCGTGGTGTAGAGAATCTCTCCCGACGTGGGGAGGTAACTGCGGTAAATACATTTGAGGAGGGAACTCTTTCCGATCCCCGATGGGCCGGTAAGGGCCAGAAGGGAACCGGCGTGGGTTTCAAAGGAGACCTTTTCAAAACTTTGAATCACCAGGCCGCCGCGGACATACATGGTAAAGGTCTTACTTAGGTTTTTCAGGCGGAGCATTTTTTGTCCTTCCGGTATTCGTATTGTACGGCGCTTTGGCCGTCAATAAAACATTGACACACCAGCGGGCAGCTCCGGGTTTTTTGCACGATCAGCAGGTCCGCTTTTTTTCCCGCCTCCACCGATCCGTAATCCGCGTCTATCCCCACGGCCCTGGCGGGGTTGAGGGTCAGCATCCGCGCCGCCTCCGGCAGGCTCAGGATTCCTTCCGCTTCCAGCCGAAAGACCGCGTGGAGCAGGCTGGCGGGGTAGTAGTCGGAACAGAGAATGCCGGCGCAGCCTTCGCGGATTGCCTCCAGGGCGGAGAGGTTCCCCGAATGGCTGCCGCCGAGCAGCACGTTGGGGGCCCCCATAACCACCATGAGCCCCTCGTCCCGGGCCTTTTTCGCCGCCTCCAGTTCCACGGGAAATTCGGAAATCTTCGCCCCGTATTCGTTTTTCATAAAGACAACTTTCCCGGCGCTGTCGTCGTCGTGGGAGGCCAGGGGGACGCCGTTTTTTTTGGCCAGCGCGGCCAGGCGTTTGAGTTTTTCACCCGGTACGGCGGACCGGTTTTTCAGGAGGGCGAGTTTTTCTTCCACCGGCAGGTCCCCTTTGATATCCCAGCCTGCGGCGGCTTTGGCGTAAATTTCAAGATTTCGGTATTGCCCCTGGCCGGGGGTATGATCCATAAAGGAAAGTTCGTGAACCTTGCCTTCCTCCACGATCCGGACCACGTAATCGTAGAGCTCCGGGGTATACACGTCGTAGCGGGCGTGGAGCCGGTGGCGGATCAGGTGGTGGGTCTCGTGAAAATTTTTGATTAAAAGGGCCAGCCGCTCAAAATTTTCCTTGGTCCGAAAATCCGTACGCCCTCCCTTGAGGCCGATGACGTTCATAATAGAAAGGGAATGGTAGATCGTGGTAATCCCGTGTCCCAAAAGCTGTTTTTCCGCTTCCCGGAGCCCCATCTCAAAATTCATCAACGTAGTGGGCCGGGGCTGGAGGATTCCTTCGATATAGTCCGAATGAATGTCGATAAAGCCGGGCAGCACATAGCCTCCCCGGGCGTCGAAGCAGCGCATATCGCTTCCGCTTTGATCGGACCGGCGCAGGGAACTCATAGGGAGAATGGCGTGGATCCGGTCTTCCCGGATGACGACGGCGTGGCCGGGAAGTACTTCATCCGGGCCCACCACCGTCGCGTTAAAAATACATTTTTTCACCGCCCTGTCCTTTTCATTTGCAGTGGGGTCTAATAGGGGCTGTCCAGGAACTTGGTTGCTTCCCGGCCAGCCCTTGCATTTTCTCCCGTTTCGTTAAAACGGTGCGAAAATGCCGCACTAAAGAAGCTGTCCGAACAAGTTTTTCAAACTTTTCGGACAGCGCCAGATTCATAAAAGCGAGTTGACCAGCGTCTGGGTGTAGACGTGCTGGGGGTCTTCCATGATCTGATCCGTCAGGCCCTGTTCAACAATTGTTCCGTCCAGCATCACCAGGGTTCTGTCCGACAACATCCGTACCACCGCCAGGTCATGGCTCACCACAATCATGGAGACCTTATATTCCCTCTGAATCCGCTTAATCAGATCCAGCACCCGGGCCTGCACCGAAAGATCAAGGCCGGTGCTTACCTCATCCAAAAAAAGAACCGGCGGATTATTGGCCACCGCTTTTGCTATTTGAACCCGCTGCTGCATCCCCCCGGAAAAATGGATCGGCGGTTCCCTGATGCGGCTCACCGGCACTTCGATATGTTCCAGAAGTCCGGCGCTCCGATCCATCATGGCGGCCACGTTGCGGTTTCCTGCGGCGATAAGCTTTTCCGCCACATTGGCACCGGAGGAAAAAAACATCCGCAGCCCCAGATGGGGGTTCTGATAGACCATGCCCAAAAGCTGATTTTTGATAAATTTTTTCTGCTGAAGGCTCACGGAAAAGACATCGGTTTTTCCCTCCTGATACGCCCCCAAATAATAGACCCCGGCGCAGGGAGCATTATCCAGATACAGGACCCGCATGAGGGTACTTTTGCCGGAGCCCGATTCCCCCACCACCCCCAGCATCTCCCCCTCCCGGAGCCGGAGAGAAACATTCCGCAGGGCCCAGATGGTTCCGCAGAAAGGGCAGCGGTTCCGTTCCATGCGGGCCCCGGCGGCCTTTTCGTCCAGGCAGTGCGAACAGCCCGGACCGTGGCGGACCGTAAGCCCTCCAGCCTTTACAGCAATTTTTTCATCTTCCACCCGTCTCTCCCCCGCCGCGGATGGCGGCGCCGGATTTCCGCCGCTTTTCGCAATACCCGCTGTCCGAACACTGATACAACTTTTCCCCCGTGGCGGAATCAAAAAATTCATCCATAAAATCATCCGCGGCCCCGCAAAGCCGGCATACCCTGCCGGACATATCCTCGGGCCGGAAGGGGTGATCCTCAAAACCCAGGGACTCCACTTTAGTGTAGGGCGGCAGGGCGTAGATCTTTTTTTCCCGGCCCGCACCGAAGAGGTACAGGGCGGGACTGTTGTTGAGTTTGGGATTGTCGAAACGGGGAATGGGGGAGGGCATCATGATGTAGCGGTCCTCCACCATCACGGGGTAATCGGCCCCCAGTTCAATTTCGCCCACCCGGACAATGTTCTCGTACAGGGCCAGCCACATGGGGGCATAGTCCATTTCGGCGTGCATTTTTTTGGTTACCGATTCCAGGGGTTCCACCAGCCGCAGAGGTTCGGGGAGGGGAACCTGCAGCACCAGAATCTGGTCATTCCGCAGGGGGGTCTCCGGTATCCGGTGGCGGGTCTGAATCACGGTGGCTTCTTCCGAATCGGTGGCGACCGCCACATCCGTACAGGCGGATACAAAGAAACGGATCGATACGGCGTTGACGCTGTCGTCGCTGCCCTGATCGATGACCTTGAGTATGTCTTTTTGCCCGATGATGGAAAGGGTGATCTGGATACCCCCGGTTCCCCAGCCCCGGCCTATGGGCAGTTCCCGGGAACCGAAGGGCACCTGATAACCGGGAATAGCCACGGCCTTGAGGAGGGCCCGGCGGATCAGCCGTTTGGATCCTTCGTCGAGGAAGGCGAAATTATAGCCGGTCATGATCCGCTTCCCGCGTATGCCGCACCCGATCCAGCCTGGACTGAAACGTAACGTAGTGGGGCAGTTTAAGGTGGGAGATGAAACCGTTCATCTCAAGGCAGTCCCCGTGGAGGAGGACGAATTCCTGATTTTCCAAAAGGGAAGTCCCGCCACCGGCGGTATCGCCGGTATTTTCGGCGCAGCTCAGGGAATAATCCAGAATCGACATGGCGATGGCCTTGGTGTCGCTCCTGCCGAACACAAGACCGTAGCCCGCCCGCAGGCTCAGGGTATTGGTGGAATGATCCGCCTTGTCCCCCTGGCCGGAACTCAGAATTTTCAAAGGGTCCCGTTCCTCCTCCGCCGGGCTCTTCTGCTGTTCTGCGGAAAAGAAGGACTCCACTTCCGTAACCACCATGTCCCCCACACACAGAATTTCCCCCTCGATCAGAGGATGGGGAACATGAACCTCCAGCGTGCCGGTCCGCAACTCCCCCACCGTGGGGTGGCCGGAGCCAAAACCCCGGATCGCCGCATAGGCCAGGCCGCTGATATAACCCGTATCCGAGCGGGCCAGCGTTTGCAGCCGGGCGGACCGGGGGGCGGGAAACCTGAGCGGCTTTTCGGTAATGTCCCAGGGTTCGCCGTCGTCCTCTTCGGCGCCGAGAAGCCCTTCCCGCCGCAGCTCCTCCGAAACCCGCCGGGCGCGGATGGGCCCCGCCGCAGGATCCGGAGATTCCCCGGACCCCCCGGAACCCGGAGCCGCTTTTTCCGGGGAACCGTTCCGGTCTTCGTCCGGCGGATCGAAATTGAGAAGCCGGTGGGTATAGTCCGCGGAGGCCCCCAGAAACTGTCCGCCGGGAATATCCTTGAATGCGGCGGATATGCGCCGGTAGAGCGTCATGTCCGCGCCGTCCAGGGGCAGACTGAGGCAGGAACGGGCCAAGGTTGAACGGTAGGCCCGAAGCAGGAAGACCGCCTCCTCCGGGGAACCGGCGGCCTGCTTCAGAGCCAGCGCCGCATAAGCGGGGGCGTAAAAACCCGCTTCCCCCATG
>JAIROE010000180.1 GCA_031257715.1 Treponema sp.
AGCATTTTTATTGCGCTAAAACAGGTAACATTTCTATTGCGTCTTGACAAGAGGCAATGCGTGTAGTTGACAGTTTCCCTTTCGGAGATTAGACTGAGATATCGTGGAAACCAGGAAAACTGTGGTTATCGTAACCGACGGGGCCGGTTCAAGCCGGAATATGGCGGAACAGATCGCCGCCGGGCTGGAAGGAAGCTGCCGGGTAGTTTCGCTTACCGCTCCCGATTTCAAGGGCAACGATATACTCCCCGCGGATGTAATTTTCCTGGGCTGCACGAATCCCAATCCTCCCGCTTTTGCCTATCTGGAAGAAATGTTCCGGCATGTTAATTTTGCCGGCCGGTCCTGTGGTATTTTTTCGGGTTCAGGAAAAGCCGTGCAGTACCTTAAAAATATGGTCCGTGATTCTGAACTGAACCTTGCCAGGCCGTTTACCGGGCCGGGCGGCCCGGAATTGCACAAATGGATAAAGGGGATAGTGCCATGAACCGGTCTTTGAATCTTGACGATTATGTAAGAAAAATTCCCGATTTTCCCAAGCCGGGCGTGCTCTTTTACGATATTACCGGTATCCTTGCGGCCCCTGAGGCTTTCAGGTTCTGTGTTGATTCCATGGAAGAGATCTACCGCGGCGGGAACATAGACGCCGTGGCGGCCATAGAAGCCCGCGGCTTTCTCTTTGCCGCGCCCTTTGCCGTCCGCATGGGCATTCCCCTTGTCCTTATCCGCAAAAAAGGAAAGCTGCCCGGCAGGACGGTTTCCAAAAAATACCAGCTTGAATACGCCGATGCTGAAATAGAAATACATCCCCACGATGTGCCTGAGGGCAAACGGGTCCTTCTACTGGACGATCTCATCGCCACAGGCGGCACCCTTAACGCCGCGCGGGAGCTTATCACCGGCTGCGGCGCGTCCGTCCCCGGAATCTTCGGTGTCGTCGGGCTTCCCTTCCTTAACTACGAAAAGGCACTGTCCCCTGTCCCGGTCCGCACCCTCATCCGGTACGACGGGGAATGAGCCTCCGCGGAGCAGAGCTCCGCGGTATCTTAAGCGTTGCTTTGTTTCAGCCGGAGCAGAGCTCCGGGGTATTAAACCAGACTTTCGAATGAAGTTCAGGAATCGGCAGCCTGAAGATACGGACAGCCCGGCTCCGTTTGCCCATTTCCAACCGGTTAAGCGCTCTGTACACGCGATTACCACAGGATCAATTTCCCCCGGTCGGCCGTAAAGCCCTGTTCCCGGAATGCCCCCGAGTATTCGCTTGAGGCGGCGTTTTTTCCGTTGATGCGTTCAATCACGATCTTTCTTTCGGGTTGCACCCTGCGGAACCGGGGAGCCGCCGAGAAGGCCGCCGCCTCTTCCGCGTTTTTGGAATCCCTGCCTGGGGCCGGGAAGATGCGGAGTTCTCTTCCGCCTTTAAGGGAAACGGCAATGAGGTTCTCTCCCCTGAAGCAGAGCCTGTTGAAAGGGGAACGGGCGGGGAGGCGGGGATCAAGTCCTTCGACGGAAAGTCCCGCAATGCTCGCGGGGTCCGAGGCGTTCATCCAGTATGTTTCACGGGAAGCCTCGGCCTCTTCAAGTTCACGTTCTATGGAAGGCGGGGCAAACTGAAGGGAATTAATCCCGCTGAAAAAACGGCCCGCGGTGAGTTCTCCGGCAAGTTCCATGCGCCGTATCACGGGAAGAAGCGCCTGCCATGAAAAGGGAGGGGCCTCCCGTTCAAGAAAGGGCCGGCAGATGATTCCCCGCCGCCTGATGAGGAGCCGCACGCGGTCGCGGTTCAATTCTTCTTCCTCAAAAGGATCGGCCGTATAATCGGGAAGGAGTGAATACCAGAGGCCGCGTACCGGCGGTCCGCCCCGCCATTTTTCACGGAGGGCACGGGGGATATGGCGGCGTACCGCCCCGTAAGGATAGCCCTGCGAAAAGCCGCCGTCCTCCGCCCGGAAATCCCCTTCGGGTCCTTCGGGGATGAAGCCTTCCGCAAGGCCGCGGCGCACGGGTTCCCAGGAGTCGGCGGAAAGGCGGCCCTTCCATGTTTCGTTCCAGATGATTTCGGCGGCCCCGCGGTTCCCTGTTTTAAGGGCTTCCCGAATTTCCCAAAAATCGCGGGGTCTGTCGAAAAAGCGGACATCCAGTGCCGGCGGCGTATAGTCGCCGGCGGCCTTATTCGCACCGCCCCAGGGCGAGGCAAGATCCAAATCACCGGGGGCTGAAAAGCCTGTCCTTTCCTTTCCGTC
Organism: Treponema sp.; assembly: GCA_031257715.1. Next base: position 2,241 of record JAIROE010000180.1, read on the forward strand.
TCCGTACCAGAGGAGGCTTCCTTCCCGCAGGGCGCCGTCAAGGGTTTCGGGGGAATAGTCTTTTTTGCGGGCGGGAAAGAATTCGGTTTCCCAAAGGCGCGCCGGGGCGCTTAGACAGGAAATGCTTTCCCAGGGCTGCCCGGCGCGGGGTCCGTTCAATATGCCCTGACGCATGGCGAGGAAGGGGGCAAGCAGGGCGGCGGGGCGTTCCCTCACCGGCGGGCGCGCCTTCTTCCGGGCAAGCCGGAGGAGGAGATCGAGGTTGCCTGTATCGCAGGCAAGGTCCGAAGCAAGATCCGTTACCGAGACATCGCCGGCGGCCTCGCCCGATTCGGCGAGGGCGTGGACCGCGTCTTCCGCTTCGGAGTATTCCGCGCCGAATACCGCCGCAATGCGGGAAATGGAAATGGGCCCCTCATAGCGGAGCCAGGGACCAAGGAGGCCGAGCCGCGTGGACGGATTCCGCCATGCTTCTTCCCATTCCCGGTGGATCATGACAGGAACGGCGTTAATTTCCCCGCCGGCCGGAATTTCCGTTTTGAAAAGGATTATTCTCCCGCCGAGCGAAGGATCTTTTTCAACTTCTTTTTTTAGTTCCGCAGGCAGTGCGGCGGTGAGGATTTCCCATTCGTCAAGGGGAAGTGCGATACGCTCTTTGACCCATTCAGCAAGGCTCTGTTTATCCTCCGCGGTCCAGCCCGGAATTTCCCTCCTCAGGCGCCCGGTAAAATCCGATACCAGCGCCGCGCCGAGCGCCGGCCGCAGGGACGCTTCGCCCAGGGCGCGGGCGATTGCGCGGTCGGAAAGCGAGACTTCTTTTCCCCTGCCCGAAGATGTGCGGCGCAGTTCTTTCCGCTCGTCGTATTCGTACATGAAGGTGTTTATTTCCTGCCTGACAAGGCCCCGCGCGAAAGGGCTGGGACGGGAAACCGCCGAAAACCGGAGCTCCACATCGCCGCTGCCGATGCCGCTTTCCAGTTCCCGGAATCCTTCCATGTCGAACATGTCTTTAAGGCAGCTGCGCCACGCCTCGGCTGTCACCGGAAATCCGTCTTCGCCGCTCACCGCGTCGAAGAGCCGCCTGGATTTCTGCCGCGTGATCCACAGCGGCATTCGTTTCCCGAAGAGCGGCCCCGAAATGAGGAGGCTCCGTTCCGCGGCTTCCCTGAACGCCGCGCCGAAGATCCCGGACGATTCGAGCCGCTTTCTGAAAAACCGCTCTCCTCTGGAAATTCCCCCGCCGCCGTCGTTGTCAAGATCTCCCAGTACGCCTTCAAGCAGGACTTCGGCTTCCGCGGCTTCACCCGGTACGATGATGAGGATGCCGTCGTCATCGGAGAAGACTTCGATACGGGCGGCGAGCCTTTCTTCAAGGGCGCCCGCGACGGCGAGTGAAAACGGATAGTTGACCGCCCCTCCCCGGAAAGTGTGCAGCACAACCGGATACATCCGTCCCTCTCCGTACATCCCCATTTCGTTTATGATTTCAACGCATATTCTGTTTCTTCCCGGAAGGGAACCGAGCGCGGCATACTGGGAATCGAGGAACCGCGCAAGGCTCTTTGCCGCGTTTTTGGAAAAACCGGGGATGAGGGCGCAGAACGCCTCCCCCGCGGCCGCGTCGTACTTTTCGAGGACGGCAAGGATCCGTTGTACCAGTACGGGGCTGCGAAAGGCCTTTTCCGCCCTCCAGAAGGGGACGTAATTGACCGGCCTGTCAAGGGGAACAACCTCTACCGCTTCCGCTCCGATGGCGGTGATGCGCCACCCCCTGCTCCCGAAATTGAAACAGTCCCCCGTCCTCCGCTCCCAGACAAATTCCTCGTCCAGTTCTCCTATCTTCGTTCCCGGACCGTCCCCGCTTCCCCCGGCCCGGCCTCCCGCGAGCCGCAGTGAATAGTAGCCGCGGTTTGCGATAACCCCGCCTTGCGTGTACAGCAGTTCAAGGACGCCCGGCGCGGCGGAGAGCATGCGGCCGGTCCTGTCAAAATAGAGGCGGGGCCGTATCTCGCGGACCTTGCGGTATGTTTCGGTGAGCATGGCAATCACGGAATCGTAAGAGGATCGCCGGAGAGTCCTGAATACATGGAAGCCGCGGAGCAGATCGTACAGTTCGTCAATGTTGTAATTTCTTTCGGCGCACAGTGAAAGGATGATCTGCGCCAGTATGTCAAGGGGATTTTCGACGGGATGCGTTTCTTCTATTTCTTTTTCCGCTACTGCCCCGGCAAGGCCCGCGGCAAGGAGAAGATCCATTCCGTGAAAAGGGATCAGTTTTCCCCGGCTGGTTCTTCCCGCGCCGTGCCCGGAACGGCCTGTGCGTTGAAGCGTCTGCCAGACCGATGAAGGGCTTCCCGCGAGGAACACTTCGTCTACGGCGCCTATGTCTATGCCAAGTTCAAGGGAAGAAGTGGCTATAACGCAGGGAAGGCTCCCCTCCGCAAAGCGTGTTTCAACCGTGCGCCGTATTTCCTTTGAAAGGGAACCGTGATGAGCATAGGCCGCGACACGGCCCGCCTTCTCGTTGACAAGAAAGGCAAGCCGCTCCGAACGCTGCCGTGAATCGGTAAAGACAAGCAGCGACGAATCTTTTCCGTTTTCCGCGCCGCCCTCTTTCCCCCGGCTTTCAATCTTTTCAAGAACAAGATCCGTAAGGACGCGGTAGCGCTTGCCCGCGCCCGCATATATGCCGGCGTCCGCGTCCTCCCCCGCGTCTTCAGCGGGAAAATCCACGGTAAACACAATTTTCTTTTCTTCGCGGGGAGCGATAATGTGAACGGCGCGTTTTAATCCCCCGATAAATTCCGAGGCGGCCCGGGGCGGCCGCACCGTTGCCGAGAGGCTCACCCGCTGGAATTCGCCGGCGATGAGGGCGAGCCTTTCAATCTGGCAGGAAAGAAAACTTCCGCGCTTTGTTCCCAGCACCGAATGTATTTCGTCAAGGATCACGTACTTCACCTGGGAGAGGACTTTTCTTCCCTTCGGGTTGAGCAGGATAATGGCAAGGCTTTCGGGGGTCAGCGCAAGAATCGACGGAGGGGAAACATGAAAACGGCGGCGCTCCGGCCGGGGCGTGTCGGCGGAACGGGTTTCGACACGTATGCCGGGGAAGGGGAGGCCCGCCCCTTCAAAACGGGCCCGTATGCCGGCAAGCGGCTCCAGAAGATTCCGTCTGATGTCTTCGTTGAGCGCCTTGAGAGGCGATACGTAGAGGACCGAAAGCCTATCCGCGGGATATTCGGGGCCGCCGGAATTGACACCGGCCGGGGGCGCGCAGAATCTTGACAGGGCCGCAAGAAACGCCGTGAGCGTCTTCCCGCTTCCCGTCGGCGCGAGGGCCAGCACATGGCCGCCTTCAGCTATGACCGGCCATGACCCGGCTTGAACCGCCGTGGGCTTTCCGTATGTTGCGGTAAACCATTCGCGTACAAGGGGATGAAACGAAGGGGGCAGCAGATCCCGTGGCTCCGATCCGTCAGACATTAAAACATCTTATTTTATGGCCGCCGCCCATTTCGCGCATAGGAGGACGGCTTCCCAGGCACTCCTTTGACGCGATGGGGCAGCGGCCGGCGAAGGCGCAGCGCTCTTCGTCTCCTCCCGTTTCCCCTTCGCGCGCGCCTGCGCCTTTTTCCCCTCCGCCCGCGGACATGCCCGGCGCCGAGGAAAAGAGCAGCCGCGTGTAGGGGTGGCTTCCCGTTTTCCAGAGATCGGCGGCGGGCGCTTCCTCCATGAGTTCTCCCCGGTACATGACGCCTATGCGGTCGCAGAAATGGCAGGCCACCCTGAGATCGTGGGCAATAAAGAGAAACGAAAGATCCCGCCTTTCCCGTATATCAAGGAGCAGGTTGAGGATCTGCCCCTGTATGGAAACATCAAGGGCGGAAACAACTTCATCGCAGACAAGCAGATCCGGCTTCATCAAAAGGCCGCGGGCTATGGAGATGCGCTGCCGCTGTCCCCCCGAAAATTCCGCGGGCCGCTTTTCAAGATCTTCCCGGCTCAGCCCCACTTCCTGGAGTATGGCTCCCGCCTCTTCGCGCGCCCGTTTTTCCCAGGCCCTGGTGTGCGGCCTTGCCCGTTTCCCTTCCCCCTCCGCGGCTCCGGGCGACCACCTGTACCCCGAGACCAGCACTTCGTAAATGCTCATGCGGGGATTAAGGGAGCGCGCGGGGTCCTGGAACACGTATTTCACCTTTTCCCGGTATTTTTTCAGTTCCTTCTTTTTGAGCGCGGACACGTCGACGGTGTCGCGGAAGAAGATGCTCCCCCCGTCACATTCGTACATGCGTACAATCAGCCGCGCCGTCGTGGTTTTGCCGCAGCCCGATTCCCCGACAAGGCCGTAGCTTTCGTTCCTGTCTATGGAGAAAGAGACGTCCCGCACCGCGTTGACAAAACGCCCGAAGCGGGCAAAGAAGCCCGCCTCCAGATTGAAGCGTTTCCTCAGGTTTGAAACGGTGATTACCGCCATGAAAGCCTCACACAGCGCGCCTCGTGCCCGCCTTCGCCTTCCGTGAGGGGCGGCACGCCCTCCCTGCATTCGGGAGCGGCCTCCGCGCAGCGGGGGGCAAAGGGACATCCCGGCTCCGGATGGGCCGGATCGGCCACCCTGCCCGGAATGGTCCGCAGCCTTTCCCGCGAATAGTGGCTGCCGAAACGCGGGGAGGCGGCAAGCAGGGCCTTCGAGTACGGATGAACGGCCCCCTCGGCGAACAGGGCCGCGTTTCCCGCCTCCATGACAAGCCCCCCGTACATCACAAGGACGCGGCCGGCGATCTCCGCGACAAGGTTGATGTCGTGGCTGATGAAGATGATCGAAATATTCCGCGTTTCCTTCAGCCTTAAAAGCAGCGCGACTATCTGCTTCTGAATGGTAACGTCAAGGGCGGTCGTGGGCTCGTCGGCAATGAGCAGTTCGCAGCCCTGCGCGAGGGCGAGGGCTATGCCGATGCGCTGAAGCTCCCCGCCTGAAAACTGGTGGGGAAAATTGGAGAGCCTTTCCTTTCCCCGTTTGAGCCCCGTTTCCTCAAGAAGCGATACCGCCCTCTTCGCGGCATCCGCCTTTGTGATGTTCTTCTCGCTGTTTCTGAACGTTTCAAAAAACACGCTTTCCATGTTTTGCAGGGGATCATAGGAGCGGCCCGGCTCCTGAAAAATCATGCCTATCTTCTTCCCCCGGTATTCCCTGAGGAACGAAACGCTCCGCCCCAGAAGCTCTTCGCCCCGGTAACGCACCGATCCCGCGGCAAGGGCGTTCTTCGGCAGGAGCGAAGGAATCGCCTGCGTGCTCACGCTCTTTCCCGAACCGCTTTCACCCACGATCCCCAGAATTTCCCCGCCGCCAAGGCTGAAAGAAAGCCCCCGCACCACCTGGAAGAGGCGCCCGCCCATGGCAAAAGAGACCGTGAGATTTTCGACTTCAAGAAGAATATCAGCCGGCATATTGGCTTTCCCGCCTCCCTTGAGTATACTGAAAGAAACATGTCTTGAAAATGGGCTCAATGGTTAAACGCCGTAGGCGTTTAACCATTGAGCTGGGGAGTTTCGGCAAAGCCGAAACTCCA
>JAIROE010000231.1 GCA_031257715.1 Treponema sp.
CGCTGCCGTAGGCGATGGGGGCGCCGTCCACCGTGTCCCCGGCGGTGATGGTCCATTTCCCCAAGGCAAGGCGGAAGGTGGCTTCCGTTACGCCAGCGGCAAGGCTTTGGGCGAGGACCCCGCCGGGCCCGGTGCAGGTGATGGTGTAGGCGATACGGGGCGCGAGGGCCGCGCCGGGTTTGACGTTCCGGGCCGCGCCCCCGGCAGGCTGCCTGCCTGCGGAAGGCTGATGATGACGTTCCCTTCCCCGCCGCCCGTGGGATTGGCGCAGGAGGCGGCGAGGATGATTGGCAACAGAAGAAGGCTGCTTAACGCGCAGCGGAAGAGGAGGTAAAATGGTTATGACACGCCGTGCGCGCCGCAGGGGACGGAACGGTATTTTTCATTATTATCCTCCTTGGCCCAGCCGGAAACCGGGTTTCTGATTGGGCAGGACTAGTGTACACCCCGTGGGGGGATAGGGCAAGTGTGCTAAACACCAAATGCGGGGCATTTGGTGTTTAGCTGGGGAGTTTGCGCCCTGCGCAAACTCCATGGCAATCTACAAAGCGGGGCTCACCGGAAGGCCGCCCGGAGCGGACACGCCCTTGTCTTCGGGGTTTGCAGGGAGTATAGTTTTCATAAAGGATTATACCATGGCCGGATATATAATACGTTTTCTGACTGCCGCTCCTCCCCTGGAACTGGCCCTTATCCTCATTTCCAAGATTGTCGAAGTTTCCCTGGGGACGGTGCGGACCATTCTTATCAACAAGGGCTATCGCCGGGAGGGCACGATCCTTTCCTTCTTCGAGATAATCCTGTGGACGTTTGTCGCCTCGCGGGTGATCATGGGGATAAGCGACGCGCCTATCAAGGGCATTGTGTACAGCGTGGGGTTTTCGCTTGGCATCTACATTGGCTCCCGGATCGAAAACTTCATCGGGATGGGCAAGGTCCTTATTCAGGCGATAATCTCGAAGGAAAACTCGGAGGACATGACCGGCCTGCTCCGTTCGCGGGGTTACGCGGTTACGACCATGGAGGCCAGGGGGCGGGATTCGGAGAAAACGGTGCTGATGATCTTTGCCAACCGGAAGGGCAAGGAGGAGATCATCCGGGAGATACGCGCCCTTGACAGGGGCGCCATGATCATCACCAACGATGTCTCGACGCTCCAGGGCGGAACGATTTCGTCCATTCCCCGGAAGCTTTTCAAGTAGCCGTATCCTTGCATGAAGCGGAAAGTCCCCTTTACCGTTGTGTATGAGGATGAACGCATTGCCGTCTTCGACAAGGCTTCCGGTATCGCGGTGGGGCCCGGTCGCTGGGAGGAAGAGGGCGAGAGGCTGGACAGGATGGCGGCTTCGTTTCTGGGGATGCGCCTCTTTACCGTTCACCGCATAGACCGGGGCACGTCGGGGCTTGTGGTGTTCGCAAAGGATGCCGAAACTCACGCCTTTCTTTCGGGGGCTTTTGAAAACAGGCTGGTACGGAAACGGTACACGGCCGTGGTCAATGGGCGGCCCGTGTGGAAGGAGACGGTATGCGATCTTCCCCTTCTTCCCGACGGCAACAAGCGGCACCTGACCATTGTGGAAAAATACCGGGGTAAAAAATCCCTTACCCGCTTCCGCCTTGTCATCCTGGCGGGGAATTACAGCATCCTCGAAGCCCTGCCTGAAACGGGCAGGACGCACCAGATCCGGGTGCATCTTGCCGCGCTGGGGCACCCCGTTGTCTGCGATCCCCTCTACGGAAGCGGGAAGCCGGTGTTCCTTTCGTCTTTCAAAAAAAACTGGCGGGGGGACCCCTTTGAGGAAAAGCCCCTGCTCGACCGTCTGGGCCTGCACGCGGCGGAACTGGTCCTGCCGGCCCGCGCCGGGGTTTCCGGGCCCCTCGTTTTCTCCGCGCCCCTTCCTCGGGACATGGCCGCGCTTGCCGGGCAGATGGAAAAGGCGGCGGGGAAGAAATTCGCTTGACGTTTCTCCGGGCTTACGGTATACAAAAGACACTCTAATCGGTGCAATCTGGAGTCTGATATGGGAAAAACACTGGCTGAAAAGATTTTTAAAACCCACACTGTTGACCGGCCCTCGGCGGATGTCCACGTGCTGAGGCTGGACCGGGTTTTCTGCCACGAGATAACCACCCCCATCGCGGTGAACGACCTGGCCGCGAGGAATCTTGACGCGGTGTTTGATCCTTCAAAAATAAAGGCGGTTATCGATCACGTGAGTCCCGCGAAGGATTCCAGAACCGCCCTTCAGGGAAAAATACTCCGCGACTGGGCGGCCCGTCACGGCATAAAGGATTTTTTTGACATCGGCAGAAACGGCGTATGCCACGCGATCTTTCCGGAGAAGGGTTTTGTCCGGCCGGGTTATACCGTGATCATGGGTGACAGTCACACTTGCACGCACGGAGCCTTCGGCGCCTTTGCCGCCGGAGTGGGCACTACGGATCTTGAGGTGGGCATACTTAAAGGGATCTGCGCGTTCCGCAGGCCCGCCGCCTTCCGCGTCAATCTGACGGGTTCCCTCCGTCCCGGCGTCTTCGCCAAGGACGTGATCCTCGCCGTCATCGCAAAGCTCACCGTCAGGGGCGCCATTGACATGGTGATGGAATTCCGCGGCCCCGTCGTTGACGCGATGAGCATGGAAAGCCGCATGACCCTGTGCAACATGGCCGTTGAGGCGGGCGCGACAAGCGGGATCTGCATGCCCGACATGACGACCGTGGAATATCTGTGGCCTTTTATAAAAAAAACGGAACGGGAAGAAGAGGGCTCGGGCGGTGATAAAGCATACGCCGCAAAGGAAGAGGCGCTGGAAGATTTTGCAAAATGGCGGAGCGATGATGACGCGGTATATGCCGCGTCGGTGGAGATGGACTGTTCCGCCCTTGAGCCCTGCGCCACGGTGGGCTACAGGCCCGATGAAATAAAAACGATACGGGAACTCAGGGGAACGCGCATCGATCAGGTTTACATAGGTTCCTGTACCAACGGCCGCATGGAGGATCTCAGGGAAGCCGCCGCGGTGCTCAAGGGCAGAAAAGTCGCGGATACGGTGCGGGCCATTGTTTCCCCTGCTACTACCGGGGTCTACAACAAGGCGCTGGAAGAAGGGCTGCTTGCGATCTTTGCCGGCGCGGGTTTCTGCGTTACCAATCCAACCTGCGGGGCGTGTCTGGGAATGTCCAACGGGGTGCTTGCCGAAGGAGAGGTCTGCGCCTCCACCACAAACAGAAATTTTTACGGGCGTATGGGAAGGGGCGGCATGGTTCATCTGATGAGCCCCGCATCGGCGGCGGCATCGGCGGCGGCCGGCTGTATCGCCGGTCCCGAAGATCTGTAGGAGGCTGAGGTGAAAAAGTTCGGCGGTTCCGTACTGTTCCTTGACAGAAGCAATATCAATACCGATGAAATAATTCCGGCAAAATATCTGAACGAAAATTCGAAAGACGCCCTTAAACCCTATCTGCTTGAAGATCTCAGGCTTCCGGGTTTTGATCCGAAGCGGGACATTGCCGGAAAGGGCGCCGTCGTGTCGCGGGCCAATTTTGGATGCGGGAGTTCCCGTGAACATGCCCCCTGGGCGCTGGAAGCGAACGGGATCAACGTGGTGATTGCCGAAAGTTTCGCCCGCATCTTCAGGCAGAACATGTTCAACTGCGGGATGATGGCCCTGGAGCTTTCCCCCGAAGCGCTGGACGGCGTTTTCCGGGATTTCGGCGCGTTTCCTTCTGAACTTGCCGTCGATGCCGAAAACGGCGTTCTTGTCTTTTCGGACGGTGAAAAAAAAAGGGAATTTTCTTTTAATCTGGGAGAATTTGAAACGGGCCTTGTCAGGGCCGGGGGATGGGTTCAATACGCGGCTCAACGCTATTAGCCGTTTGCCGCCGGGAAATGTCCCCTTTGGCTTGCATTTTTTTTCACGGTCAACTAGGCTGTATGTATGTTTTCAATAACCGTTACCCCCCGCTTTGGGGACATGGATATTCTGGGACACATCAATAACACCGTTCCTGTGGCTTGGTTTGAACTGGCCAGAAACCCTCTCTTCAAAATATTCGATCAGGAAATGAAGCTTTCCCGCGAGACCTTTCCCCTCATCATGGCCCACACCGATTACGATTATGTGGATCAGCTTTACTTCCAGTACGATGTGGAAATCCGCTCGTGGATAAGCCGCATAGGAACCAAATCCTTTACCGTGTATCACGAGGCATGGCAGGAAGGCCGGCTCTGCGTTAAAGGCAGCGCCGTGGTGGTCCACTACAATTTCAATACCGAGACGACCACTCCCATTCCGGAAGACAAGAAGCGGCTTCTGGAAGGCACTTGACGACACCGTCATCTTCACCGGAAACGTAATTTTTCCTGAATATTCCACCGTGTCAGGTATTTTACTTCGGCCATGTCTGTGGAAATCAGGCTTCCACCGTGAGGCCTTCGCGGGCCATCATGATCTCCATAGTCGTTTTGCCCCGGACCATGGACCGGTATTTGTTCTCAAGCTGTTCCAGTTGTTCGTCGGTACGGTTTGGATCATGATGGAAAAGGACAAGCTTTTTGACGCGGGCCTTGTTGGCGAAATTAATGGCGTGTTCGTAGGATGAATGTCCCCAGCCCAGATGACTTTCATATTCCGAAGCGGTGTACTGTGCGTCGTGGACAAGAATGTCCGCGCCGAGGAAGAAGCGGAGGATCTTTTCGTTTTCCTCTCTGGCGACAAGGGCCCCTTCACGGGCGGCATCTTCGTCATAGCTTGGATCGGCGGGATCGACGGGAAAAAGATTGCGGAACGGTTCGTTGTCGTAAGCGGTAACGATTGATTTTCCCTTATACTCGAAACGGTAACCGAGACAGAGTATGGGGTGGTTCAAATACTTGGTGGTCACCCAGAGACTGCCGCCAAGATCAAGGGAGGTCTCCTTGATCTGATCATATTCGATCTGCGCGGAAAGCTCGCTCTGCCTGATTGGCCAGTAGCGGTAGGAAAGCTGGGCGCCGATGATCGATTCCAGCGTGTCGTCCTCGTAAGAGACAGGCCCCCTGATCCGCAGCTTTGACGTTGGGATGAAGAGCGGCGTGAACATGGGAAAGCCCATGATATGATCCCAGTGCGTATGGGTTATGAAGATATCGGCGTCTATGGGGCCTTTCCTGAAGTCATTCGCCATAAGCCAGTCGCCAAAGGGCTTTATCCCCGTGCCAAAATCGATGATCACGAGCCTGCCGTCGGCCCGTATTTCAAGGCACGAGGTATTGCCCCCGTATTTAACGGTGGCCGGTCCGGGACAGGGGATGGAACCCCTGTCTCCCCAAAAACGCACGCTTAACATGCAGTCGAGTATATACCGAAAAAAGGAAACCGTGAAGGGGAATGAAACCGTTCTGTTATAAAAGAGCCAGACAGAGGTCCCAAACGGCGGGACGGGAATATGATAGAGGCGCCGGTAAAGCGAAGGCTGTTCCGCGCCGCAGGCGGAAGAGCGGACAAGGCCTGACAGGAGGACATTTGAGCATTCTTATGTTTCTATAGTCAAGGCATGTGACATTTTTAAAACAATGGACGTGTTCAAGAACCCGGCTGGTTCTTTTACAAGTCTCACAATGCGGTGGAAGTTTGTTCAATAGAAGTTATTGAACAAACTCTAATAATACGCCGTATCCATGCGACGCAAATACAATTAAGACTTATTGGTTTTATACTTTTCCGAAGTAATTTCCAGCCAAATACTGTCGGAAAGCAGCCAATCGGATACAGATTTTATTGTATTATTAATTTTTGACAATTGTTCTTTGCCTCTAATGGAGCATTCCCAAATAATGCATATACGCCAGCCGTTTGCGTGTAAATAATTCAAGACTTCCGCGTCTCTTTTTCTGTTTGTATCAATTTTGTCTGTCCAGAACTTTTCATTGGAAGACGGAATTCTAAAATTGGGACAGCCAATATGACCATGCCAAAAACATCCATGAATAAAAATAACCGCATTATATTTTCTTAATACAATATCAGGTTTCCCAAAAATTTTTCTGTCATTTATCCGGTAGCGGTACCCTGACTTAAACAGTCCTTTTCGAATTAATATTTCCGGCTTGGTATTCCTGTTGCGAATACCTGACATCATTTCGCTTCTCTTTTGAGAATTAACAATATCCATGGTTATTAAATTAAAGGCTTTATTGCCTCTGCTATTGTGTGAAACAGAGGAACAACAACTGAATTTCCAAACTGTTTATATGCCCTCGTATCGGAAACGGGTATTATAAAATCATCTGGATAACCCATTAACCTGGCGCATTCTCGTGGCGTGAGCCTCCTGGGATTTTTCTTTTTCCCCTGATAAACAAGTATTTCGGAACCGTCTTTATAATACCGTGCTGATAATGTTCTTGCTATATCGTCTTTTTTTACCAGGCCAAATCCAAACCCATTCCCGGCCGCCTTGTGTTTCTCGGCATAACTTTGCAAATATTCCCACAAATGATCGGTAAGAGTATATTTATCCAGAACCTTTTTTTCCTTATGATTGAAATATTTGTCCTTGTCATGATCCAAAAAAGGCTCATGTCCGTCTTTTTTATGTAAAATATGAGACAGTTTTATCTCGCCCTTTGGCGGGTAATTAATATTTTCCAGTGAAAACAAGGTTGGCTCCCTGAAACCGACAATCACAATTCTTTCGCGATGCTGAGGAACCCAGCTTTGACCATCTATGACTTTATAATCAATGGTATAACCCAATTCCCGTGTTAATGTGCTGGTTATAACTTTAAATGTATTGCCTTTATTATGGGACTTGAGGTTTTTAACATTTTCAAGGACAAAGGCCTTTGGCTTTTTTTCTTTTATTATTCTTGCTACATCAAAAAACAAAGTTCCCTGTGTTAAATCGGCAAAACCCGTAGGGCAGCCCAATGCGTTTTTCTTGGAAACACCGGCTATGGAAAAAGGCTGGCATGGAAACCCGGCTAGAAGAACATCATGGCCGGGTATTTCTTTTTCAGAAATTTGGGTTATGTCTCCATATACAGGTTCATTGGAAGGAAAATTTGTTGTATAGGTTTTCCGGGCATAAGCATCCCATTCGCTGGTAAAAACACATTTCCCTCCAGCCAGTTCAAATCCTTTCCGTATACCCCCAATACCTGCAAAAAGGTCTATAAAAGTAAAGTGATATTCCCGGTTTTTAGCCTTAAAAGAAACAATTTTTCTCTGGATCATATCGTATAGTCGTTCAAGATATATCGTTTTTAGTTCCACTTGGCCATTTAGCCACCTGTGAACCGTACTTGGGTTTACAGAGCACTCTTGAGCTATTTCTGAAACATTGTAAAATTTTTCTATCTGTTCAAGAACATTAGATGTATTAAAGACTTGTTCAGGCACAATCCTCTCCCAAAAGGGAAACTTTCTTGCATTATGCAATAATTCTTCCCAATTTGTCAATGCCCTTTGCAAAGAATTTGATAAAATCAGGTAAAGACCGATAATTTATGCATGAATTTTAATAACTTCGAAAACATTGGACAATTTTTACTCACTTTGGGTGTTACAAGGGCTTTTTTCAAGCCCTTATCAGAAAATGACAATTCCAAGAATCAAATTTATCTTGGTGGCAGTTTCAGCGTCTTGCAAGAAATACCTTTTGGTGAAATAAGGGAATTTCCAGAGGGCAGGAACCCTAACTATAAGGCAAATATCAATTTTTGGTGGATTAATAACACGGGACAAATTTCCAAAGCCCCTAAAACACAACTTATATTATACACCAGATATCCGGAAGTTAGATTTTCCGGCTTCTTGTCAAATTGTCCTACAGCCCCCAATGAATATATGAGGGCTCCGGGTTTGGAAGAACGTCAAAAAAACAATGAAAAAGACGGCAGAGTTTTAATTTTTGGCGTTTGCCCTGATAATAGAATATATGGTTATCTGGCCACAAAAAATTCTTCATTGGCCAATTCAATTTTACATAAATTATTCAACGAAGAATGTAAAAAAACAATACAAGACTTTCCTTTACAGGGTATTTCGGAAACGGGCAATTCTGACCTTGTAAGAAAACTTCGTGAAATAGTAAATGCCGGCTGGCATGAGTCAATTCGCCTTGACGCCAATGGCAGCGTAAAATCTTATCAGGCCGGAAATGGCGGCGGCTATACTCTTGAAGCATTATTTGGCATCGTTCCTAATGGTATTGCGGAACCCGATTATAAAGGCTGGGAATTAAAGTCATTTTCCGGAGCAAGAATAACGCTTATGACACGCGAACCGGATAAAGGTTTTTATCATGAAAAAGGAGCAAAAGAATTTACTCTTAAATATGGTCATGATGCTGATGGTGTTAAAAAATATTTCACAGGAACGCATAAAGCGAACATTTTAAATACAATATCAAAGATGACCTTGATAATAAAAGATTTTGATTGGAAGGCGTGGTCCATACCCCGGAGCTTGCTCCGGAAAATTTACAACCCGTAGAAAAGGTGTAAACCGGTTTTCGTATCAGGGTATGGACCAAAGAACCCGCTCCACCGGTTCGCGGGGGAGAGTACAATAAATTTCCTATCCAACGAAGATACCCAGGAGCTTGCTCCTGGGTTCTTCATTAAACATTGGAGCCGCAAGCATTCGCAGGCATGTTATGTAAAATATATCATGGAAGAAAAAAATGGAAAGACAGGATATAAATATTTTTCTCCGGTCTATCTTGGAGAAAAAACAGACCTTTCTTTGTTTTTAAAAACGTTTCAGTCTGGTTTAATAGTCTATGATCCCGCGACAAAAGTAATGTTAAACAATAATGTAAAAGCAAGAAGTCAATTTAGAATAAACTTTAAAGATTTGCATAATGAGGTTCTTTCAAAACTTCAGTTTTGAAAGAACAACCTCTAAAAAACACAGTTTTGCAGCCTGTAGGGCGAAAAACTGCAAGAGTTTCGGCAAAACTAACCGAGTTTTGCAAGAAGCTCAATTTGTATGAAAAATTTTATGAACAAATTGTGTAAATATTGAACTTGTTCAGGAACTTGGCTGGTTCTTTGTTAGCCTGCGGTTAGCTTGCAAGTCTCGCTGGGTTTGGCGGATAGCTGCCGGGGCAGCGGTATGTTGTAAATGAAGATACCCAGGAGCAAGCTCCTGGGTATCTTCGTTGGGTAGGAAATTTATTGTACTCTCCCCCGCGAACCGGTGGAGCGGGTTCTTTGGGCCATACCCCGATCCAAAAGGCGGTTTACAACATTTTCGGTGGTGGTAAATTTTCCGGAGCAAGCTCCGGGGTATGGACCCCGGCTTCCAATCACTGTTTCCCAAAAACGGCAATTCGGGGACCTCCGGGTTCATAATTTCAAAAAAACCTGTGCCTTTTCAATTTCACCGTTTACAGTTTTTTCTATTTCCTCGAACACATTTTTTTGTACGCCCAGGGTTTCCCAGATCGAATTATCTGTTTTTTCGGGATACCTGTCGCCCGAAAATCCCGTCTCCATGATCGAGGCAAAACGGTTCGCTGCAACTATGCTGAAAAGTATGTCCCGGTATCCACCTGAATAATCAAGGGGAGTATGATGATGAACAATCGTCTCGCCGACGGGACCTTCCAGCTTCCATGCCTTCACTATCATCGCACCTGAGGCGCAGTGGCTTATTCCCAGGGTTTTTTCTTCGGCGCGGTACAGCGATATCCGCTCACGGTCGGCGGCGCTGACGGTAAGCATGTACTCTTTGGAAAGCACCGCGTTAAGGGGTATTTTGCCTATGTCATGCAGAAGCCCTGCGGTAAAATATTCCTCTACCTGTTTGGGATCTATTCCCCGCTGCTTCGCGAGGAGTTTGGCGGCAACACCGACGCACAGCGAATGCCGCCAGAAGCCCTCCATATTGAGGCCCTGAAAGTCCTTTTTGGCGGAAAGGCTCCCCATGACCGCAGTGGAAAGGGCAAGGTTCTTTACCGTATTGATTCCCAGCATGATGATGGCCCGGACAAGGTTCGTTACCTGCTGCCCAAGTCCGTAATAGGCAGAATTGATAAGCTTGAGTACCCGGCCGACAAGGACGGGATCAAGAGAAATGACATGGTTAAGATCCGCGGGACTCGTCTGGGGATTGTTACAGACTTCCAGCACCTTGGCTACCGTAGTGGGAAGGCTGGGCATTTCCCTGATGTATTCTTTTATTCTTTCATTTAACACATCATTCATGAACATCCCCGTTTTTTCCTGTGGACGGAACCGGCTGTTTATCGGCCGGTTTTATTTCCGAAATTACCGTCTTCACCTTGCGGTTGATTGCCGTCCCCAGATGGGGATCGGGCAGGGCGCCTGCGAGCTTCCCCAAAAAGGCCAGCATGTCCGCAATGCTGTGCCGCCTCTTCGGCTTTCCCGTATTGTTTGACGGCGCGGCCCTGAGAGCGGCCATCCTGCCCTGAGGCGCCGCGGCGGGCGCGGGCACAGCAGGAACAACCGCCACCTGATTTTCAAACGGCGGCGCATTTACGGAGAGCGCCGCCGCTCTCCGCTGTTCAATGTCCTGTATGAGTCCCTGACGGCCTTCCAGCGTGTCAATGATGTACTCCATGCTGATTCTGGCGTCGCTCTGCATAAAACTATCACGATCCCTGTCGGGAAGTGAACCGGTCATTGCCTTAAGAAATTTCATGAGACCAAGAAGATCTTCCCTGGATTTTTTCCCGTCCGGTTTTTCTCCGTCATCCTGCGCCGCGGTGCCCTGCGTCGCGGCATCTTCCGCCGGTTCCTTTCCGGCTTCCGCCTGATTTTGTCCGGCGGCATCTTTTGCGGCAGGAGCTTCTTCCCCCGACATTTCTTCCGGGAAAAAATCTTCCGGCGTTTCTTCCTCCAGGGAATCTTCCGGATTTTCTTCAAGGTTTTCGGGAACCTCCTCCTCAAAAAGATTTTCCTCTTCAGGCAAATCTTCGGCGGACTCTTCCGGTTCTTCGAACTCATCCTGCGGCGGCAGTTCTTCGTCCCCGTCTTCCCATGAGATCTCGTCTTCGGGGGAAGTTTCGTCAAAGGGCAGTTCACCGGCCTGTTCCCCATCCTCTGCGGTTTCGCCGGGAAAGGGCTCGTCTTCCTCAACCACATCATCGGGCGGAAGAAACGGCGGCCGGGGAGACGGTTGAAACGGAGACTGCGGCTGCGGGGGCTGTGGAAGATCCGGCTGTTGCTGCGGCATGGAGTCTTCCTGATGCATGGAATCTTCCTGCGGCGGCTCAGGCGGCATCCGTTCTGCCGGCGCTTGCTCTGCCGATGCTTGCCCCGCCGGCTGCTGCGGCTGAAGCGGTTGTTGCGGGGACTGCGGCGCCTGTTGGGAGGGCATTTCCGGCTGCTGCGACTGCGGCTGAAATGACGATGGCTGCTGCGGGGGCTGCGGCGTCTGTTGGGGAGACGTTTCCGGCTGCGGAGACTGTGACTGGAGTGACGGCGGCTGGGAAGGCATTCCGGATGGCGGTGACATGAAAGGCAAGAAGTCGCTTTTTTCGGGAAGCGAATCCAGGGAATTATCTTCCTCATCAAACAGGGGCTCGCTTTCATCGTCGGAAATAAAATCCTCTTCCTCATTCTGCATTTCCACATCTTCGATAAAGAGGGCCTCGGTTTCCTCGTCGGCCACCGGAACCATACCGGCCGCGCCGAGAAGCGTAGACATGTCTGGTTCTTCCTCCGCTTCTCCGCCTTCCGTCCCGCCCGTGACGGCCTTGATGTTCCTGTCCCACATTTCACGCACCGAATTGGAATAGGCGTTGACGGCGTTATCATAAAATTCCAGGGACTTGTTGAGATCGGAAAGATCATCCGGGGTCGCCCGCTTTCCCTGAAGGTTCACCAGTTTGTCCGCGGTACGGAGGGCTTTTTCTATGGAGCCGGAATTTTTGTGAATCTCGGCGGCCGCCGTCAGCGCTTCCGTATCGTTGGGATCGGCCTTGGCCAGTTCCTCGAAAATTTGAAGCGCGTGCGCCTTGTTGCCCATCTCGGTGTAAAGTTTTCCGAGCAGGAGCTTTGCGGTTCTGTCGTTGGGCCGGCAGGCAAGAAACGCATTGATCCTTTCCTCCGCTTCCCTGTATTCCTTCCGCCTGAAAAAAATATCGGCGAGATCCAGATGAAAAGAATAATTTCCCGGATCTATGCTGAGGATTTTTTCAAAGGCGGCCTGGGCTTCCTTGTCGTTTCCAAGGATACGCTGAACGGTTCCCCTGATTTTAAGCGCGGGAATGCTTTCCGGCTCCCATTCAAGGGCGGCTTCGGCTTCTTCCAGCGCCTCGTGGTAGCGTTCCATTTTCATGTAGAGGCCGGCAAGCCTGACCCGCACTTCCGCGCTGTCGGGCGTAAGCTTTATCAGTTTTTCAAGCTCCACCACCGCGTCGGCAAAATCGCCCGAATCCTCCAGCGCCCGTTCCAGATTTACCACCGCCCTGGCATACTTGGGATCGGATTCTATGGCCCGCCGGTAATTCTGTATCGCCTCTTTGGTGCGGCCCTGATCGGCCTGCACTACTCCCATGTTATTTCTGGCTTCGGCGTTAAAGGGATCCGCATCAAGGATGCGGTTGAAGGCCGCCAGCGCCTTTGCGTGCTGTCCCTGTTTGAAAAGGATAATGCCCAGATTGTTCATGGGCTCGACCCAGCCCGGCTTGCTGCGTATCGCCGCCCGGTATTCTTCGGCGGCCTTTTCAAGGCTGCCGTTGGCTTCAAGCGCCACCCCGTAATTGAAGTGAAGGGTAGGATTGTTCCGGTCCAGCGCGAGTCCCTTGCTGAACATGTTAAATGCCTTGTCATATTCCTTTAGCTGTTCATAGATGGTCCCCAGGTTGTTGTAGGCCGGAACATAGGAATGATCCAATTCTACCACCTTGGCGTAGGCCATGGATGCGGCCTTGAAGTTTCCCAGCTGTTTGTGAATGTTGCCGACATTGTAGTGAAATTCCGCGCGGTTCGGATCGATGTCAATCGCCTCAACAAGGGTTGCAAGGGCATCCTGCAGCTTTCCCTGACGGCGGTAAATTACCGCGATATTGTTGAGCGCTTCAATATCCTGGGGGTTCTTTTCAAGGAGGACGTTGAATTCATCGGCTGCTTCGGGGAAATTTCCTTTCTTTGCCATGGTGGTTCCCAGAAGCAGGCGGGCTTCCCGGCTGCCGGGGATTTGGGCAAGGTAACTTTTAAGCAGCCGTTCCGCCGCGTCATGATCCCCGATGCGGGCGGCTCCTTTGGCACGTTCAAGAACATCCTGTACATCAGCGGGACTCATTTACTACATCCTTTGAGACGGCCGGATCAGCGGCCGGTCCGGGATTCGGATACCGGCCGGATAATGGGCTCGGGTACCGGCCGAACCCCCACTTCCCGGGAAAATTCACCAGCGTGGAAGGAAGATCCCGGTACACCTCCCCTGTCATAGGCGGCAACGGCAAAATAGTAGAGGACACCATTGGTAAGGCCCTCTATGCGCAGGCCGGTGTTTTTTCCCGCGTCAACCGGAGATGTTCCCAGTATAGCATCTTCTCCGAAATATTCACCCCTTGAAGTTCCGTAATACACAAGATAACCCGCCGTATCCTGATCGGGGCTCGGCTTCCAGCTTAATTCTACCGCGCCGTCGCGGGTAACGGCCGTTACCGACATGGGCGGCCGGGGCGGATCATCCGGCAGGTACACGATGCGCAGTTCTTCAAGATACGGGCTTGTTTCTCCGTCTCCCGAAGGATAGAAATCGGCGGCGAACTGAACATAGCGGCTCCGTATTTCAGACAGATCCGTTCCGGGAAAGAAGGGCTGCCAGTCCGCCTCCGTCCAGTCATACGGATTGCCGGCCGTACGGATATAGAAGCGGACGGCCGCATTGTCGGGATAATTGAAACCACCTCCGTATGTATTCCGCCTGACGCCGCCTTCGACGCGGGTTCTGCCGCCCGAAGCTTCCACGCGGATCATCCCTCCGCCGCCCTGCCCCAGATCAACGGGCCCGGTCTCGAACCTGCCGCTCCGGCGGTATTTTTGCAGCCCCGGTTTTTCAGGTGATCCCCGCAGCGCCAATTCATCAAGAAGGCCGGAAAAGCGGTTCCCGGCGCTGAAGCTGCCGCCTGCCCCCGTGAGCGGCGTGTACACCTCGCCTCCCTCCCTGCCTGACGGGGAAGCGTACACAATGGCTTCGCTTCTGCCGTTTACCAGGTATTCCAGAAGTCCCGTATCCGATTCAAAACGGACAAGATGATGGGACCACACCCCCGGCACAACCGGGGCATTACCTGAAAGGGAAAGATCGATATGATCCGTCCCGCCGGGAGAGATAAAAAAATCCGCGAAAGTCCATTGCAGGCGGTTTTTAACCGCCGCACACAGTATGCGCTGAAAACCGGTTTCCGTTTCTGAACGGCCCGGATGCCATCCCTTTCCGGATGCGGTCCATGTCAGAATCTGCTCCCCGTCTTCCATGTGAAGCGGATAGAGCCAGAATTCCAGGGAAAAATCCCCGATACGTCTCCCCGGCGCAAAAAGAGCTTCCCCGTTCGAGGGCTCGACAAGTATCGGCTCTGATGACGCGGCGGCTCCGGCTCCGGTTTGAAAAAGGGCGGCCCCGGTGCCCATACGGGCCCGCGTTCCATCCGCAGCCTGTACGCCGTTTGAAATGGAGACCCGGTAACGGCCTGTGCGGTCGCCGAAACGGCCGGGGCTGCCCTCATCAAAGGAGAGGAGCATGTCCGGGACGGACAGTCCTGCCTGCCCAATTCCGGAAGCGGAGGAGAGAGCCAGCACCGGATGGGGCCGTACCGATGAAATTTCGACAAGTCCGTCACGTTTTTCGGCTGCACGCCAGCCCGATGCACCCCCTATGACGAGGGTCTTTTCGCCCAAACCACGGAGCGGCCCTGAAAGCGACGCGAAAATGAAAAAAAATAGATGAAAACAGGCGGATTTCTTCATGGATTCCTCCTATTTTATCGGCGAAACAGGGGGATTTCATAAATACGGAACGGTGATGTACAATTTAAGGAAGAACGATATGGACGCCGGACATCCTGACAATTTTACCGTCCTCAAAAAAATCGCCAGGGAGGCGCCGCCGGAGGCGGGCGTGTACATCATGCGGAACAGCGAGGACCGCATCATCTATGTCGGAAAAGCGCGAAATCTGAGGAACCGGCTTTCGTCCTATTTTTCAGGGATCAAGGACGTAAAGACAGGCGTCCTCATGAAGCATGCCGGGAGCATAGAGACGATCATTGTCTCCAATGAGTACGAAGCCCTCCTTCTTGAAAACACCCTCATCAAACAGCATAGCCCCAGGTACAACATCAACCTCAAGGACGGCAAGACGTATCCCGTTATACGGGTTACCCGCGAGGATTTTCCCCGGATCTTCAGGACCCGCCGCATTATTGAGGACGGGAGTCTTTATTTTGGTCCTTTCCCGAACATTCAGGCGGTGGACACGCTCCTTGAACTTATTGATAAACTCTTTCCCCTGCGGAAATGCCGCATCCTCAGAAAACGGGAAAGCCCCTGCATGTACTACCACATCGGCCGCTGTATGGCCCCCTGTTGCGGAAGAATCACGGCGGACGAATACCGCCTTCAGATTGAAAAGGTAAAAAAGCTCCTCTCGGGCGAAACAGAATCGCTCATCGCCGATCTTGAAGCCGAAATGAAGAAGGAAGCGGCTGCTCTGAGATTCGAGCGCGCTGCCGGACTGCGGAATGCCGTCAGGGCGATAGCGGATCTTTCAGGGCCGGTCAATCTGGTTGATTTTGACGAGGATGCCAGGGACTACATAGCATGGGCCGCCGAAGGGATCTTCGCCACCTTTACGGTTTTTTCCATGCGCGGCGGAAAGATGACGGGAAGGGAACTCTTCCGCACGAATTCCGCCGCCGGCGAGGGGGAATCGCTTGAAACCTTCGTCGCCGCCTATTATAGCCCCGACCATCCGCCGCCGCTGTCAATTTATATTCAGAAAAAAACCGAAACCGGTGAGGACGGCGGCGAAGAATACGGGGAACTGCGCCGCTATTTTTCCGAACAGTTCGGGTACGAGCCCAGGCTGCTGACGCCGGATGAAAAACACCACGCG
>JAIROE010000271.1 GCA_031257715.1 Treponema sp.
CAAGCTGTTTATCCGCCGGATAACTATTCCCTTGCGGCAAGCGGACTTGGCGGACTTGGATTTACCTACCGGTCCAATGTGCCCGGACAAAAATATTTTCAGGTTTCGTCCGGCAGTGATTTTTCGGCTCTTGCGGTGAACGAACCTGCCGAAGCCTATGGCGCTACCTTTGTTTCGGGACTGGAGCCCGGCGCCTGGTATTGGCGTATTTACGCCGATACGGAAGGCGGTTCTCTTGTTTCCGCTCCCAGGCGTTTTAACCTCCTTTCCGATAACAGGAGCCCCGATATTGCCGTTCCCGCACAGCTTGACCGGGGAGATCCTCTGGCGGTGAGTTGGAGCGCCCCTGGTTTTGATTCTTACCGGTTTGCCCTGTACAGGGGAGAGGATGCCTTTCCCCTTGAGGAGCGCGCCCTTGCCGGAAATTCCGTTGTTATTCCCACGGCTTCCCTGGAGCCGGGGGAATATACCGTTGCCGTCCGCGGATTCAATCCCGAATCGGCCAGATCTGCCCGTGTCGTGGGGGCCGCCACGGAAAAACGGTTGGTCATCACGCCGGCTCCCCCGCCGGTTGAAAGGATCGTCCCGGTAATTACCCTTGCCCGTGCCGAAGCGCCGCCCCCGCCGGAGCCTCCCGCGCCCCCGCCGCCTCCTCCCGAACCTCCGTCGCCGCCTGTGCCTCCGCCTCCGCCGGAGCCTTCCCCGCCGGAGCCTCCTTCACCGCCGCCTCCCCCCCCGCCGCCTCCCCCCCCGCCGGAGCCTCCCGTTCAGCCGCCGCCTGATTTGACCCGTACTTCCCGAAACGGCACTGTTTCAGGGAATTTTCCGCCCGACGGCTATGTCCTTTCGGCGGTTCAGCTTGCCGGCGTCAGGTCGATTAATTTTGTCTGGGAAGGAAAGGCGCGGGAATACCGTTTTGTCCTTTACAGGGCGGACGGCGAGCTGATCATTCCCCCTGCCGGCGTATCTTCGTCCTCTTATGTTCTGGAGAACCCCGCCAGCCTTTCTCCAGGTGATTATGTGTGGCAGGTATTTGAAAGCGGTTTACGGGGGAGATGGGACGAATACCCGAGTACCGCAAGCCGTTTTACCGTGGTTGAAGGGGCCCTTCCCCCTAAAATAATACCCGCTGATGATCCGGGGGTTTTATATGGCCGTCCTTAAGCGAATGGTATTTCTTCTTGCGCTCGTCTTTATTTTTCCCCGCTTCATCACGGCCCAGGAAAAAAGCGGTACCCGCGTGACCAGAAAAGACGGGGAATTTCAGGTATCCCAGATCATTGTTTTTTCCGGTGTTCCCGATACCCTGCGCTACGAACTTGAGTTTGAAAGGCTTCTGGACGGCGGTTTTGTTCCTGTTGATACGGTGGTTACCGAAGAAACCCGTATTGAGGTTTTCCTCAATGCCGGTTCCTACCGCTACCGGATTTCTTCGTATAACAGGATGGGTCTCCTTGAGGGAATGTCGGATTGGCGGGAATTTCAGGTTCTTGCGGCGGCGCAGCCCGGACTTGAAAATTACCGGCCTTTTTACGGCCTCTACTTTGATTTTGCCGAATCCGCCGGGAGCATCACCGTTACCGGTTCGAATTTTTTACCCGGTTCCGAATTTGCCCTGGTAAGGCATCGCGCCGGTTTTGACTGGTCGGGAGTCGATTTGGCGGGACGCAAGGGTGTTTTGCGTCCCGATCTTGTAACGGTAAGCGATGACGGCCGGGTGGAACTTGTCTTTAACCGCAAAACATTGAGGGGGGGCCGGTATGATATTTTTGTGCGGAATCCCGGCGGGCTGTGGGCGACTCTTGGCAGGGTGCAGACGGGGTTCAGGAAGAACAACGATTTTACCGTGTCGTTCGGGTATTCCCTTTTCATAGCGTCCTTTGATTATCAGAATTCCCTGTACCGGGGATATTTACCCTTCCACTATACCATGTATCCGGCGGGGATCAGCCCCTACACGACAGGTAAACAGAAGCTGGATCTTTTTAACCCCATTGGCGCTTATGTCCGGGCCGCATGGCTCCCCATAAAAACCGGGATGGGGAACTTTGGCTTTGAGACTGATCTTTATTTTCTGGGGGACAATGCCTGGCGGCATACCAACAACGGGGCGGCCAGCTTCTTTTCCAAAATATCGGCCGTGTACGGCAGCCTGTTGTATCAATATGCCCTGACCGAAAGGTGGCAGCTTAATGTGCGGGCCGGCGCCGGCGGCAGTGAGAGTTACCATTACGAAAGAAATTTCTTTGAAAAAGTCTACGGGATTGACTACTTTGCCCCTTGGGATGATATTTCGGAAGAACCATGGGGACTCATGACAAATTTCGGCGTTTCGGCGCAGTTTTTTGCCTGGAAAAATTTATTTTTTGAAGCCGGAATGGATTTCCAGTATATGCCTTCGGTTTATCATTTCATGATGCGCCCCGGCATAGGTCTGGGATGGCAGTTTGGCAGATGGGCGGAAGCCCCGGAAGTAAAAGGCGCCCTGAAGCGGGGGGATGATCCTTCGGTCCCGGTTACGGATATAATAAAAGACGAATATACTTTTTCTGTGGGCTGGGCGTCCATGGTTCCATTTTATCATATCAACCGGAGGACCACCGCCAAATTCGACTCGTCCAGGTGGTCCGTCTATCCGCTCCCCGGCGGAGGGCTTGGCGTTCTGCCTTATACCTATGAACCGGCCATGACGATCCTTGATCCCTTTAACCCCGTGAGTTTTTATCTTCGGGCGGCGTATATTCCCTACAGGTGGAATAAAAACAGGCTGGGTATGGAATTCAACCTGTATGTTCTTGAGCATCCAAACAGGGAAACATGGGCAGAGGGCTACAGCAGCCTGGATATCCTGAGCGCGGCGCACGTTGATATTCTATACCAGCGGATTCTGACGGAACCTCTGCGGTTTAATGTCCGGCTGGGATTTGGCATTTCAAATCCCTATAACATTGAAGAAAATAACGACGGCCTTGAAATTCCTTTCGCGATGAATGCGGGCGTTTCGGCGCAGTATTTTATCTGGAAGAACCTGTACGCCGAAGCCGGACTGGATTTTGCCCTTTCCTTCGGGACGAGGGTTCACGGCATATTCAGGCC
>JAIROE010000316.1 GCA_031257715.1 Treponema sp.
ATTGAACAACTTCCGCTAAAAAAACGGTAGATTTGGCGGATTTTTGCAAAAAATACGCCAAATCTGCGAGACTTGTTTAACAACCAACCGGGTTGTTAAACAAGTCCATTGTCTTTTGCGTGAAAAATGCCGATAAAGATTTTAGTTTTTATAAATGAGGCTGTTCAGGAACCTGGCTGGTTTTGAAACGGCTTCATAGTGGACTTGTTCGACAACCGGTTTAGTGAACCCTATCGGGTTCGGGTTGTCTGCTAACCTTCGGTTAGCTTACAAGTCTTGCAAAATGCTCCGCGTTTTGCTGTTTTTATAAGGAATTTGTTCGATAACTGAGGTTATCGAACAACTCTAGTAAAGAATATTGTGGAGCCGTCCGGTGCAGACTGATCTGAAAAACCACTGTCGTGCTTTTCTCAGGCTGGCGGTGTGCGCCGCGCTGGCGGCGGGCTTCTTGACTGTTTTTCCGTTTCCCCGGCCGGGTGATCCATCCGGCGGTACCGCCGGGGCGGAGGCTGAAAACGGCATGGGCGGAATGGGTTATCCCGTTTCCCCTGAAAATGCCGGCGGCGCGGACAGTTTTGATTCCGGGGTTCCCGAGCCGGAATCCCTTTTCCGTCCCCGGATGCTGCTCTGTTCCTCTTATACGGTTCGGCAGGGAGACATGATAGGTCCCCTTGCTTCAACATTCGGCCTCAACGAAGACACGCTCTTTTCCCTTAACAAAATAAAAAACAGCCGCCTTCTTCCCATAGGTATGGTGCTCAGGATTCCCAATCAGGACGGCATACTCTATACGGTACAGAAAGGTGATACCCTTGCGGGCATTGCGGAACAATTCAGGGCCGAAACGGCGGCGATTGAAACGGTAAACGAACTCTTTTCGGACACGGTTCATCCGGGGACGGTGTTGTTTATTCCCGGCGCCAGACTTGACCCTGTCCAGCGGCAGGAAATAAACGGCGATCTTTTCATCTGGCCGGTACGGAGCTATATTACGTCCCCCTACGGTTACCGGAAAAGTCCCTTTACGGGTCTCAGGCAGTTTCATTCGGGCCTGGATATAGGCGCTCCCGCCGGGACTCCCATACGGGCGGCCATGTCCGGCCGGGTTATTGCCGCCGGCTGGGATAACTCATTCGGCAACTATGTGGTAATATCGCACCACGCGGGCTACCGCACCCTCTACGCCCACATGAGCGTTATCCGGGTCAGGGCCGGCGCCGTTGTGAATACGGGTGAACGCATAGGCGATGTAGGGAGCACGGGCCTCAGTACGGGTTCCCACCTCCACTTTACCATTTACAAGAACGGCGTTACGGTGAACCCCCGCAGTCTCTTAAAGTAGAACCGAATCGACAAGATCCCTGAATGCCGGATCGAAGTTTTCCGGCGTTTTGCCGGGCTTGAGCATGTCCCGGTTGATGTAGTGAACACCGTCCCTTTCTTCAATGACGTCGCCTTCATACGCATCAAGCAATGCGGGTTCGCCGGTTTCTTCAATCAGGAAGGGACGATAAATAAGGGGCAGTCCGTGCAGGCCGCTGAAAGTATCGTCAAGTTTTTTTTCGGGGACTTCTTCTGCTGTTTCTTCGGGTTCCGGCGGATTTTTTTTTTGCAGGAAGGGAAGGTTCCGTTTCCGTATTGCTGGCGCCGGTTTTTTTTGTTTTTTTGGCTGCGGCGTTTCCCGTTTTGCCGGGGTCCACGCTATCCGTTTCACCGGGGCCCGTTTCCGGCGGCTTTATTTCCGTGGAAACCGTATCCGCGGCTTCCGCATCCACAGAAACCACGTCCGCGATTTCCGCGTCCGGGTCAAGTATTTCCGCGGGAATGACTTTGTTATCTTCGGCATCCTCGGTATTTTCTACGGAGATGTTGGAAAGTATAGTCACAAAGGGGGATTCGACGTCAACATTTTCGTCCGTGATATTGACGCCGTCATCATCGGATTCGGGATGGGGGCTGAATTCTATCTCGCTGGCTATCTGCGCAAGGGTATCCTGCCGGCCGGGGGGAGCCGGGCTTTCGCCGGGAACCTTCCCGGTTGTTTCATCGCCATATTCGTCAAGCTCTTCCAGTTCTTCCAATTCTTCTACTTCTTCCGCTTCATCGGCGGCTCCGCCGGGGAGGTTAATACCCATGGCCGCGTCTATGTCTTCGTCCACCAACTCAAGGCCGCTGGTCTCAACAATATAGGGAATATCATCGTCCCCAAAGGTAAGTTTGATATTATGTCGCCTGTTCTTTTCGGCGGCGGCCAAAAGCCCTCCCAAAGCTTCCGCTTCATTTGAAGCCCCATCCGGTTCGGCATCCACGGAAGACGCCGTTTTGGCCTCCACGGTTTTTGCTTCCACGGCAGGTTCGGCCTCATCAAGCGTTTCAATGTTTTCGGCCTCCGCGACCGGCTCGGCTTCGTCAAGTGATTCAGCCTCTTCGACCGTTTCCGCCTCTTCAACCGGTTCGGCCCCGTCAAGTGTTTCAACCTCTTCGGCCGCTTCCGCCTCTTCAACCGGCTCGGCCTCGTCAAGTGTTTCAATCTCTTCGACCGCTTCCGCTTCTTCAAGCGATTCAATGTCTTCGACCGCTTCGGCTTCCGCGGCTCCGGCGGGAGCAGCCTCGATCCGGGGCGCCGGGGCCGCGGCAAGGGCGGGCGCGGAACTGACTATGCGGTTCAGTATGGACTGGAGTTTTTCTTCATCAATGCCGGAAGACGCGGAGCGCTGTCTGCCTATGACGGACAATAATTCATCCCATGATTTATCAATAAGGGTGTCTATGTTTTCTTCGGATCTTCTGCCTTTTCCGGCCGTTATGCCCCGCTTGACTTCGGCGCGGACATCTTCCCGGCGCTGTTCCAACTCCCGCGTCCAGTGATTCCAGTCCACTTCTCCCTTGCGGTCATAATACTGCTCAATGATGGAAATCTGCAGATCCTTGAGACGGGTCTGCACTATTGTCAAGGGATCCTGTTTAAGATTGAAGAAGAGGAAGATGGCCAGGTAAATAGTCAGAAAAAACGAGACCAGGAGAATCACTTTCATGTTTTGGGGAAAGATGAAAAGATCCTCGCCGACAAGGCGGCCCGCAAAAATACCCAGGCCGGTTCTGGCCGAAATCAGCGCAAGAGTAACTCCCGAAGCGGCGGAATCAAGGGGTGTAAGCGCAAGAATACCGTCCGCCCATATTGAAGAAACCATGGACAGTACCGCCCGTTCCGAGCCGGGAATTCCCGTCAATACGCCCTGGGGATTCGAGAGGATTACAACATCATCGCCTATCCGAATTCTCCCCGTACTGACGAGGTATTCCGCCACGGCGCGCACCGAAAGGGTGAAAAGGGCGGTGCCCCGGTACACATCAAGGGAATCGTAAAACGGAAAGGCAAAGATGACGCGGTCTCCGTCCTGATCCAGAATAATCCGGGAATCGCCCTGGTTCTGAACCGCCACTTCATCATAGGGCAGGCTGCGGCCGTCTTCGTTGTAGTTGCGGAAGGCTATTGAAAGCAGGTCCTGACGGAATACATCCTGCGGCAAGGTTGAAAAGTGAATGCGCGTTCCGCCCGAATCGACAAACTGTACCGAACGGAGCCCCGCCAGGTTTTCATGCAGCATACCGTAAAGCCGGGTCCGTTCAAAAATATCCTCCGCGCTTTGATTGGGAAGGAAACTGCGGCGCACGGCCGTTTCGTCAAGGGTATCCTCAAAACGGGCCTTCAATCCGTTAAGAAAGGTTTCTATGCTTTCGGCATCCCTCGCTATCTCGCGGTTCAGAGATCTCGTGATGGAAGGATTATAGAAACGGGTCTCAACCAGGTCAAACAATCCGGTGTATGCCAGTACAGCAAAGCCGGCAAAGAGAAAAACAGCAATAAGGAGGCTCAAGGCCGCTTTCTGAGATACAGTCACTGTATTTTTCCTAATCCGTTATAATTATCGGTGATTTTCAACCATAAGTATAGTAGAGTTGTTCAATAACTTCAGTTATTGAACAAGTCC
>JAIROE010000324.1 GCA_031257715.1 Treponema sp.
GAGGGAAAGCGCCGCGGCCGAAAGACGCCGTCTTTTCCATGATTCAAGAATGCTCCCGGAATACCTGCGAAAAGCGCGTGCCCCGCCTAAAAGGAAGAAAAAGATCAGCAGTACACCCGCCGCGGTTCCATAGATAAAAAGGCCGGTCCCCGGCGCCGCAAGCGGCGGAGCGGGTCCGGAAAGCACCCGCCCCTCGTTTCCCTTTTCAAGAATGGAGGCGATTTCAACCCGGAGCCCCGTGAGAAAACCGGAAGGGATCTCCACCGGGGGAAGGGCAAGGATGCCCGGAGCATAGGCGGTAAATTCTATGAATACGCGCCCTTCCCCGCCGCCGCCTTCCATGCGCACCCGGTGAAACACAAGGGGTCCGGTCTCCGGCGGCAGCGGCAGCTCCGCGTTTACCGGAGGGCCTTCAACGGGGATCACCAAAGCGGCCCTGTCCCCCACAAAAACGGTCTGGGGAACAAGGTAGGCGCGGGATGCCAAGGCATCCTGTGCCCATAGAGCGGGGGAAAGGACGAACAGTATGACAAGAAACGCGCCTCTTTTCACGCCTGTGCCCCCGGACGGCGGGACACGGGATGAAGCGCCGCGCCCCGGCGGCCCCCGAAGAAACGGAACAGACTTTCGGCCGCATCCGCCGCCGTGGACAATTCCAGAAAAGCGGCGCCGGCCTTCCTGCACAGGGCTTCCCAGAGGCCGGCTCTGTCCTCGTGCCACTGGCCCCAGGCGGAACGGAAGGATTCAAAGAGGGAAGGCGCGTGGATGCGGAGGCCCGTTTCGGGATCTTCAAGGGGAATGAGCCCCGCACCGGGAAGTTCGCCGTCCAGGGGATCGCTCAGCCTCAGGGCTATCACATCATGCCGGCGGGCAAGCTCCTCAAGTTCACGCTCCCAATTTATTGAAAGAAAATCCGAGACAATCACAACAAGGCTCCGCCGCCTGAGGAGCCGGCCCGCGCCTTCAATGGCCCTGCCCAGGACGCTTCCCCGCCCGCCCTGTCCGTGATCCATGGCGCTTTGCAGTATGGTCATGATATGCCGGCGGCCCTTTTCCGGCGGAAAGATACGGATGATTTCCCGGTCATAAAACAGAGCCCCAACCTGCTGCCCGGTCCGTTCCGCGGAAAAGGCGATAAGGGCCGCCGCCATAAGCCCCTGTTCAAAACGGGTAAGACCGCTTCCCGTATACATCGAAGCGGAACAATCAAGAACGATAAAGACCGTCAGTTCCCTCTCTTCCCGGTACATTTTTACATAGGGCCGTCCAAAACGGGCGCTGGCGTTCCAGTCTATGCTCCTGATATCGTCCCCGCGCTCGTAGCGGCGAATCTCGTCAAATTCTATCCCCTGTCCCCGGAAAACGGAACGGTAATCCCCGGCAAGAAGATCCTCGGCAAGCCCCGCGGCAATGAGGGGAAAGGTGACGATACGCCGCAGCAGTTCATGCCTGTCCATATCAGGGGATGGGCACCAGCGAAAGGATGCGGGAGATCACCGCGTCCGTATCAAGACCGTCCGCTTCGGCCTCATAGGAGAGGACGATACGATGGCGGAGAACCGGGAAGGCCGCGGTCTTGACATCCTCGGGTGTAACGAAGGAACGGCCTTCCATGAGGGCGAATACGCGGGAAAGCCGGTGCAGGGCGATTGAGGCCCTTGGGGAAGCGCCGTAGGAAATATGGCGGTAAAGGCCCTCTTTGGGAAGACGCGCCGCGGCGCGGCCGCCGCCTCCGCTGTTTGCGCCGCCTCCACCGGCCCGCGTCGAAAGGGGCCTTGTGGAGGAAACCACCGAGACGATGTACCGGGCTATCTTTTCGTCGGCGCGGACCGCGTTCGCCGCCTCACGCAGGCCAAGGAGCGCTCCGGCGTCAAGTACGGCGATAAGGCCGGAAAAGACCCGCTCTCCCATGCGGGCGTTTCTTCCCAGAATGTCGATTTCTTCTTCGGGGGAAGGATAGGACACCAGGAGCTTGATAAGAAAACGGTCCAGTTCCGCCTCGGGAAGGGCGTAGGTTCCCTCCTGTTCTATGGGATTCTGGGTCGCAAGCACAAAGAAAGGATCGGGCAGGGGAAAGCTTGTTTCCCCTATGGTAACCTGCTTTTCCTCCATGGCTTCAAGAAGCGCCGACTGAACCTTGGCCGGCGCCCTGTTTATCTCGTCCGCGAGGATCACATTGGCAAAAACAGGTCCCCGGCGCACCGAAAAATCCCCCCTGCCCTGTTCCCAGATGAGGGTACCGGTAAGATCGGCCGGAAGCAGATCCGGGGTGAACTGCACACGCCTGAAGGCAAGACCGGTTATTTCCGCAAGGCTCTTTACCGCCAGGGTCTTGGCAAGACCGGGAACCCCTTCAAGCAGAACATGCCCGCCCGCCGTCAGCGCGGCAAGAAGCCCGTCTATCATCTCCTTCTGGCCGGCTATGTGTTTCGCCAGTTCCCGCCTGCAGGCCGAAAACAATTCCGCCGCGGATTCCGGGTTTACGGGTTGATCCATACCCTTGATTTTACGGAAAAGCGCGGGAAACGCCAAGTGCGGACAGCGTACAATACGCCGGCCAAACTCCCGCGGCGCCTGGCAATTGACTAAGAACGTCCTTTTCATGAAACTGTGTGATACATGAATTCACTGGCTCTTGAACTCAATTCCGTTCTTGACGGAACCGTTGCGGGGCGGCTGCTTTCCAATCTGGGACGCCGCTTTTATTTTCCCAAAGGCATCATCGTTCAGTCCGCGGAGGCGAAACAGTCCGCCGGCATGGCGAACGGTACCATAGGCATGGCCTACAGCGAGGGGGCCCCCCTCATCCTTTCGGTCATAGCGAACAACATGCCCGGCCTGAACCCCGAGGAAGCGGTCGCCTATGCCCCCACCGCGGGGGTGGAAAAGGCCAGAACGGCCTGGAAAGAATTAATCATATTGAAAAATCCGTCCCTCGATCCGGGGGGAATCTCCCTTCCCGTCGTCGTCCCCGGACTTACCGCGGGGCTTTCGTATACGGCGGATCTGTTTGTCAGCAAGGGAGGCAGGGTGCTTGCAAGCGATCCCTGCTGGGACAATTACAGCCTTATTTTTGAAGTCCGCCGGGGAGCGGAACTTGCGGGCATCCCCTTCTTCGGGGATCCCGCCTCGGGGGGCCCTGGAAGCGGGCTCGACATGGATGTCATAGCGCGGACCATGGAAGAGGCGGCCGCGTCGGGATCGGTGCGGATCATCTTCAATTTTCCCAACAACCCTTCAGGCTATTCACCCACCAACACCGAAGCCGACGCGCTTGCGGCCCTCATCCACAAGACCGCCGAAGGAGGCGCCGATGTTCTGGTGATCTGTGACGACGCCTACTTCGGCCTCTTTTATGAAGACGACATCATCAGGGAATCCCTCTTTGCCCGCTTCGCCGGCCTCCACGAAAAAGTCCTCGCCGTCAAGATAGACGGTCCCATCAAGGAAGACTACACCTGGGGACTCAGAACCGGCTTTCTTACCTTCGGATCAAAAGGGCTCAACAACGTCCACTACGACGCCCTCATCAGAAAACTTACGGGGGCCATACGATCGTCGGTATCCTCGTCCAATACCCCGGCGCAGTTCTTCATGCTCAGGGCCATGGAGGACAGCCGCACCCCTCATGAAAAGGATCGTTACCGCCGCCTGATGCAAAGCCGGTACAACAGGGTAAAGGCAATAGTCGGGGAAAACGTGAATCATCCGGTACTGGCGCCCCTGCCCTTCAATTCGGGCTATTTCATGAGCTTCTTCTGCAGGGGGATAAACGCGGAAACCCTGCGCCGGCATCTGCTTTCCGCACACGGCATAGGAACGATAGCCCTGGGAGAACAGTACCTCCGTATCGCCTTTTCCGGCATAGACGAGGAGAAGATTCCCGACGTGTACCGGATCATTTACGCCGCCGCCGAAGAACTCTCAAATTGAGCCTCCGGGGAGCGGCGCGCGGACCAATGGTCCGATGCGGTATCTTTAGCGTTGGGCTGTTTAGCCGCCGACCAGCTGCCGGCCAATATCGCCCAGTTCGGGCATCTGCATATAGAGGGGCATGTGGCCTTTGGAATCGGCCTTGTCCAGTTCCACAAGACCGACGTACAGTTCATTGACCAAATCGGCGAAAAGCTGAAGGTTGGAACCGAAGTTGTTCACCGCCATGTCGCGGAGCACCTTGTCGGGCCCGGAACTTCCCCCTCCCCCCAGGCGGTTCCTCAGCGTGGGGACCAGTTCGCGCCTGGCCAGCGAGACAAAGCGGGCGGCCGCGGCAATCTGGCGGTACAGTTCATCCAGATGGAAACCCTGGTAACGGTACTGCTCCAGTTTTTCCGTAAGTATCTCGATAAGGTCCAGGCTCTGCTTTTCCAGCGGAAGCTGAAGCAGCGCGGGACGTATGTACCGGTTGGAAATATTGGTGCGGTAATGCTCACCTATCCGTTCTATAAGCCTTATTATCCTGGCGTCTCTGACCTGCATTGTTACAATCATACTTCCCTTAT
>JAIROE010000333.1 GCA_031257715.1 Treponema sp.
GCCGGAAAAACAAGGAAAGCATCGACGTCCTGCTCGGCGAAATGGGGCGTTTTACCGTATAGTTTATAGGGCCCGCGGCATTTTTTGTGTAAATGAGCTGCCGAAAATCTTAACCGCCAGTCTGCCTTAATCTTCGCGGTGTTCTATCCTGAAATTGTGTTCCCGGTTCCGCCGGTCCGGTACTCCCTCCCCGGCTTCATCCAGATACCCTGTCAGTTTCCCGAATATTCCCCGTCCCATGCTCCCGGTCTACCGCTTCTTTGAAAATGAGAATTGCCCGGGAAAATAAAGCCCCCCGAATGAACGCCGGCGTCCGGTTTGCCGCCGGGCTCTCTTGCAAGGCCGGGGACGGCGGCCCATAATGATTTTATGCGCCAATTTGAAGTCGTTTCGCCGTTTAAGCCCGCGGGGGATCAGGGGGAAGCCGTAGCCGCGCTTGCCGAGGGAATAAGAAGGGGCGACAAATACCAGACCCTCAAGGGCGTTACCGGTTCGGGAAAGACTTTCACCATGGCAAAGATCATAGAGGCGGTGCAGATGCCGACCCTTGTGGTAAGTCACAACAAGACCCTGGCCGCCCAGCTTTTCCGCGAATTCAGGGGGTTCTTTCCCCATAACGCGGTGGAGTATTTTGTCTCCTATTACGATTATTACCAGCCCGAAGCCTATGTGGCCAGCCGGGACCTGTACATCGAAAAAGACGCGTCCATCAACGACGAAATTGAACGGATGCGGCTTTCGGCGACGCGGAGCCTCATGGAGAGGGAGGACGTGATCATCGTCGCCACCGTTTCCTGTATCTACGGCCTTGCCACCCCCGAGGTGTACCGGCAGATGACCGCCTCCTTTTCGGTGGGGGATACCGTTGACGCCGACGCCCTGATTAAAAGGCTCGTGGAATTGCAGTATGAAAGGAACGACGCAGTCCTGGAGCGGGGCCGTTTCCGCCGCCGGGGCGACACGCTTGAAATATACCCGGCGTACCTTGAGGAGGCGTACCGCGCGGATCTGGACTGGGACAGGGTCAAGCGGATCAGGCGTTTCAATCCCGTTTCCGGCCAGGTGCTGGAAGAACTGGACCGGGCGGTCATCTATCCGGCAAAACAGTTTGTCATGCCCGGCGACATGGTCGCAAGGGCCCTCGGCCGCATCAGGGATGAGCTTGCGGAAAGGCTGGAATTCCTTAAAAGCACCGGAAAGATCCTTGAGGCCGAGCGGCTCAAGACAAGGGTAGAATACGACATCGAAATGCTCACCGAAATGGGCTATTGCCCCGGCATAGAAAACTATTCCGCTCCCCTGGCGGGCCGCGGCCCCGGCGAGGCGCCCGACACCCTCATCGATTATCTTCCCAAGTCCCAGGGCGGGGCGCCGGGGCACCTGACTTTTATCGACGAAAGCCATGTCACCCTTCCGCAGATTGGGGCCATGTACGCGGGGGACCGTTCCCGCAAGCAGAACCTTGTGGATTACGGTTTCCGCCTTCCCTGCGCCCTGGACAACAGGCCCCTGCGCTATGACGAATTTGTCGACAGGCTTGACAAGACGATCTATGTTTCGGCGACTCCGGGAAAGACCGAGATCGAACAGTCAAGCAGGGTGGTGCAGCAGCTCATACGGCCCACGGGCCTTCTGGACCCGGAAATAGAGGTGAGGCCGAGCGAAGGGCAGATGGAGGATATTTACGCCGAAGTAAAGAAGCGCATAAAGGCCGGAGAGCGTTCCCTCATTCTTACCCTGACAAAAAAAATGGCGGAAGATCTTACCGATTACCTTTCGGGCCTGGGCCTTAAGGTACGTTACATTCACAGCGAAGTGGAAACAATAGAGCGGGTTGAGATACTTACCAGCCTCAGACAGGGGGATTTTGACATCCTCGTGGGCATCAACCTTCTCCGCGAAGGGATCGATCTTCCCGAAGTGTCGTTCATCGCGATCCTCGACGCCGACAAGATAGGCTTCCTCCGCTCCCTCACAAGCCTCGTGCAGATCATAGGCAGGGCGGCCCGTAACGCGGCCGGCAAGGTCATCATGTACGCCGACAGGATGAGCCCCGCCATGGAAGAGGCCATCGCGGAAACCGAAAGGCGGCGGCAGGTACAGACGGACTACAACAGGAAACACGGCATCACCCCGGCCACGGTGAAGAAGGCCATCGCCTCCATTCTGGAGCGCCACGCGGAAGAAGCCGAAAACGCCGCGGCCACGTCCATCGAAGTGCTCAAAAAATCCTGCAATGTGCTCGTTCCCGCCCAGCGGAAACAGCTTGTAAGGGCGCTTGAAAACGAGATGCTGGAACACGCGAAGAGGCTCGAATTTGAGGAAGCCGCGGCGATACGTGATGAGATACAGCGCATCGGGGAACTGGGCAAGGCCGGAACGCGCAAAGGGAAAAAATGAGCTCCCGATTCCCCTTTCACTTCTTCCCGCCAAAAGCCGATATTCTTATCATGAAACGAATATACGCAGTCTTCTTTTTCGGTACGGTCCTTGCCGTCTTCGCCTTTTCGCAGGAGACAGGAAGCCTTTTCCGGCAGGAGGGAATAGCTTCCTGGTATGGTTCCGAATTTGACGGCCGGCCTACCGCGTCGGGGGAAATTTTCAATTCGACCCTTTTTACGGCGGCCCACCCTACCCTTCCCTTCGGGACGATGATAACGGTCACCAATAAACAGAATAACAGGAAGGTCACGGTCCGGGTAAACGACCGGGGGCCCTTTGTGTCCGCCCGCATCATCGACGTTTCCAGGGCCGCGGCGGCGGAACTTGACATGATAGCCACCGGAACCGCGCCCGTTATTGTCGAAAGCCTCCGGCAAAACCCGGACGCCGCTGAAGCCCGGCTGCCTGAAACCCGGACCCCGGCGGCCCGGCCTGTGCCGGATGCGCCGTCCGTGCAGGAGGCGCCTGAAACCGGGGCCGGATATTCCGGGACGGTGCGGCTGATTCCGGACATTACCCCGGAACAGAACAAGGTGTACCGCCTTCAGGTTGGCTCATACAGAATTCCGAAGAATGCCATGGACACTTTTGAAAAACTCAGGAATGCCGGGCTCAGCCCCGCCTATGAGCGGAACGGCGATTTTTACCGGGTGGTGCTTGCCGGCATACGGGCGGAAGACATAGCCCAGGTAAACCGGAAGATAGGCGAGGCAGGATTCAGGGAAGCCCTGATACGGGAAGAACGGTAGATACGGAATTCATGTCATGAATAAACGGGCCCTCCGTTCCGATCTTCTCCTGCTCCTGACGGCGGCGATCTGGGGTTTCGGATTTGTCGCCCAGCGTTCCGGCATGGAATACACCGGGCCTTTTACCTATAACACGATCCGTTTCATGCTGGGGAGCCTTTCCCTTCTTCCCCTCGTTGTATGGAGGAAGAAAAGGGAGAAAAAGGCAGACGTTCCGCCCGGCCGCAAAAGGGGAAGGATAGCCGTCTCCGTCATTGCCGCCGGGAGCTGCCTCTTCATAGCCGTAGCCCTGCAACAGATTGGCCTCATGTTCACCACAGTCGGGAACTCCG
>JAIROE010000341.1 GCA_031257715.1 Treponema sp.
TGCTGCCCGGTCCAGGCTTTGGCGGCTTTTTCCATGACCCTGCCGTATTCGGTGAGCGCTATGCCCTTCCTGCTCCGTTCAAAAAGCGGGACCTCCAGTTCATCTTCCAGATCCCTGATGGACTTGCTCAGTCCCTGACGGGTGATGTGGCGCCGCTCCGCCGCCCCGGTAATGCGCCCTTCCTCACAGACACTGAGAAAATTGAGCAACTGCCGCTGTTCCATGAAACCTCCTGTTTATGCAGAACCTTTCCCAAGCTAACCGGATTTTGGAAAGGCTCGCCAGACACCTGTTTTTACCGCAACCTGTAGTTTACGTCAAGACAAGAAAGTTTTGCTTTACGGTATTTATTTCTTTCTTACATACTTGAAAAACGGGCCTTTGCCTCCGCGGCGGATTCGCAAAGGGGAGACAAAAAACACCCGCAAGGAGAAAAAGATGCCGGACCTGTCACCCAAAGAAAATTACCTGCGCGCTCTCAGGCACGAGGAGACCGAATACGTGCCCATCGGAGTAGGAGGCGACCTCGCCAGATGCGGCGGCAACATGCCCTGCGAAAAGGGCGATCCCGACGCCAATGTCGCCGATGCTTTTGGCGTGCACTGGACAAGGAGCGACGCCGCGCTGGGGGCCTTCATACCCGTGACGAAGTATTTTGTCCTCAAGGACATAACCCAATGGAAAAAAACCATCGCCATCCCGCGTATGGAGGATTACGATTGGAAGCGTCTGGCTGAACAGGATCGTGCCGCGATTGATCCCGGAAAGCGGCAGGCGCTGGGTTTCTTTAGCCATTGCGGGGTTTGGGAGCGGCTTGCCGCGCTCATGGGGTTTGAAGAGGCGATGATTGCCCTTGTCGAAGAACCGGAAGCCTGCGATGAACTTTTTGCCATGATTACGGACTACAAAATAAAATTGGCGGAAGCCGCGGCTCAATACTATAACGCCGATGTTTTTGTCAATTTTGACGACCTTGCCACGGAACGGAACCTCTTCATGTCGCCGGAAACCTACCGGAAGCTGATAAAACCGCACCACCGGCGGCTCAACGACGCCGTAAGAAACCTGGGGATGATCCCCGTGCAGCATACCTGCGGCTACGCGGAAACCTGTATAGATGATTACATCGAAACAGGAGCGGAAGCCTGGAATTCGGTGCAGCCCAGCAATGATATTGCGGCCCTGCTCGACAGATACGGAGACCGTTTTGTGTTTGAGGGGGGATTCGACAGCACCGGAAAGCCAGGCCGCCCCGACGCGTCGCTGGAAGAAATCGAAGCCGAAGTGGAGCGCTGTTTTCGTGAATACGGCGGCAGGAAGGGCTTTGTTTTTTTGGGAACCCTGGTCAATTCGGCGGGCAATAAAAACGCCGCCGCCCAGAGCAGGATCATGTTTGAAACCGCAAACAGGATTCGTTTTACAGGAAAAAAGTAGCAGGAACCGTCATGCGGAAACATATTAGAGTTGTTTAAAAACTTCAGTTTTTAAACAAATTCCGATAAAAAACAGCAAAATGAGGGCATATTTTGTGGGGCGCTACAAACTATACAAACCTCCTTTCTTAGGGTATATTTAAGGCAGGGAGAAAGGTGTGAGTGTTTTTAGAGAAACAATTACCTTGGCTAATGCCAGTGACAAAGTAAGGGTTGAATGCGGCATTCTTAAGGAAATTCGTTCCGTTACCCTGGATGCCATGCCCGATACCGGGGCGTGGACCCTGGTTATCAATGAGGATACCCGGCAAAAACTAGGGCTTGCCATTGAAGAAACATCGAGATCCACCTTGGCGGACGGCAAAACCGACACCTACGCCATAACGGAGGGGGTAAAAATTCAGTGGAAGGACCGAAGCATTGTGCTCACCGCCGTGGTGGTTCCCGAGGCGAAGGACATACTCCCCGGAGCGTTGCCCCTTGAGGCGATGGATCTGATGGTTGATCCGGTGCGTGAACAACTGGTCGGGGTCCACGGCGATCAGCCCCTGCATGTTCTTTACTGACACCTTGCACCGGGGTTTCCGGCTTGTTTTTCATTTCTTTTTCGGAACGGTTTTCTTCCGTCAAAAAGGCCGCAGTCCAGATAATACTTTATATCTCCCAACCAGAGGCGCAGCAAGCGCCGGTCCGGAACTTTTCCGGTCAGGACTTTGAGGGGATGCCGGATCACATGCCGGAGGATTCCGAAAAGCTGGGAGGGGTCCATAAAACATTCCCAGTGGCATTTTTTGCAGAAAGGCTGTTTAGCGCCGGCTCCTGTTTCAAGTCCGGCCACGGAGGCGCCCATATCCTCGTCTCCCCGGTAGCCGCAGGGATAGATGTGTCCGTCCCGGCTGTCCATGTAGAAATAAGCGATCCCTCCGAGGCAAGGGAAAAGCAGCTCATGGAAATTCTCCCGGGAAAGGGCATAAAGGGTCGAAAGGGGTGTGAAGATCCGTATGGAGCCCCTAAAAGCCGGGATGGTCTCAAGCAGGGCCCTGAAGACCAAGCGCAGTTCCCGGTGGGAAAAATTCACCATGGGGTCCCCCGATATGGCTCCGTAGGCGGGTTTTCCCGTTCCCGAATCCAGGGTTTCAAAACCCATGGGGTAGCAGACATTGGCCATGGTAAAGCCCATGTCGACAGCCTTGGCGAAAAAGGCGCCAAACCCCCGGCGAAAGCTCTCTGAAAAGACTTCTTCGTCTCCCGTTTCCTCCAGATGCGGGATCATCTCCCCGGCGATATAACGGTTTATCCCCAGATTGACAGCGGGATACAGGCCCCTGGCGTGAAAGACCGGCAGCGCCTTGCCGATGCCGTCGATTACCCCCGGAAGGCCCCGCAACCGCTCGTGGGTAGCGGTGTCCGCAGAATCCATGCTAATCCAGAAATTCCGCAAAGGGCTTTTCGCCAGAGAATCGGCAAAGGGGATCAGCCGATCCAGGCCGGCGGCCTCCCCGCCCGGGGCGAACATATAGCCGTTGGTGCCGCTGCGCAGATAGGGGATATTCAAGTTCCGGGCATAGTCCAGCAGAGCGAGCATTTCCGGGATGTTAATGAAAGGTTCGCCTCCGGTGAAAGACACCGCCTCGACACCGTTTTCAGCGCAGTCCCTGAGAGCCTGTTGAAGGGTTTCCGCGGAAAGTTTGGCCCGCCGGATCTTCGCTTCCCGGCGCATGCCGCATTGGGGGCAGCTTCCGTTGCAGTGGTTGCTTATCTGGATGACAAGCTGGCCGGGAATCCTGGAAGGCGGGGCGAAGGCCAGCGCAAAAAAATCTGCCCACAAAGGGCGGCGGCGGGTCACGAGGCTCTCTGCCAGCAGCGCCGTTGTTGTTCCTCAATGACCGCGGCGTAGGTATTTAAGAGCCCGTCAAAGACCCGGTTCCAGTCCCTGGACAGAGCGGTTTTCCGGGCATTGTCCGCCAAAGTCCGGCGGAGTTCCGAATCCTCCATAAGAAGGATCAGGTTTTCCAGAAAGGCTTCCCGGCTGCCCCGGGGGCAGAGCAGGGCGTTGCCGCCATGAAAAAGAAAATCCGTAACCCCTCCGCTTGCCACCCCCGCCACGGGCAGGCCAGAAGCCATGGCTTCCAGGGCGGCGTTGCCGAAGGTTTCGGTCCCCGAAGGAAAGGCGAAACAATCCGC
>JAIROE010000361.1 GCA_031257715.1 Treponema sp.
GGAAGGGTCCACCGCGGCGATGGGGACTCCCCGGTTTACCCGGCTACCGATCGTCACATAGACCTGCGTCACCTTGCCCGCCACATCGGAATAGGCGTCCACCGTGGAACCGGCGACAATATCCCCCGAAAAGGCAATGTAGTCCCGAATCTGGCCCTGTACCGCCGGGGTGGTGTTCACCGCGAAAACCGGCGCCTCAACCGGGGCGTTCTTTTCTTTGGAAACGCCGCTTAATTTGCCGTAAGCCTCCTTGATCCGCTCGCAGCCCGAAAAAAGAAGAAGCGCGCAAATTCCGGCGGACAGGACGGCCGTTCTCCCCGGAACAGCCCCTGTCCTTTTGATTATCATTTTCATGCTAATTACTCCCTTCAGTTTCCGCGGATCCTTCTTCCCGGGAACTCAGGGTTCCGAAAGGAACCCCGGTGGCGTATTCAAGATCAATAAGACCGTTAAGATAATTAAACTGGTGCTCCAGCATCTGTACCCTGGCCTGCTGCAGGGAAACTTCCGCGTTCTGCACCTCAAGAAAATCCTGCAGCCCCGCCCGGTAGGCTTCCTCGGTAAGCCGGTAAAACTGCTCCGCAAGTTCCACCGTCATCCGCTGGGCCAGCGCCGTAATCCTGATCCGGTCCAGTGAAAGAACGGTATTGTAAATCTCCAGCTCCGTTCCGCGCATGAGTTGGGCAAGCTTGACATTAAGATCACGCACGCTGTTGTCAAGATCCTTGAGCCCCTGCCCTTCCTTGGTAAAGGGGAAGAGGCTGTTAACGCTTATGCCCAGCGTTATGGAAAAAGAGGAGCCTCCCTTGAGCCAATTTCTTCCATCGGCCCAGCTGTCCTTCCAGGGGTCCTTCAGAAAACCCGGGGAATAATTCCATCCCAAATTAAGATAGGGAGTCCACAATTGCAGGGCCATTGCCCGCCGCCGGCTTTTCAGGGTAATGATGTTCTTTTGCAGTTCATAAATATCCAGATTTCCCGAAGCGGCCCTTGAAATAAGCTCCGCAGTATCGAGGGGAATAAAATCAGGCTCCCTTTCCACCGGAATCAGCTCAAAATGCGTATCATAAGGAAGCCCCAGTTGTATGGCAAAGCCCGCCAGAGTAGACCTGTACTGGTTTTCCACCTGATCAATGGAGGGCTTCATGTTTTCCATGGCCACACGGGCCTGAAGCCAGGAAAGCTCGGGAACCAGTCCCGCCCGGTAATTCTCTCCGGTCATCTGCTCCCGCCGCTGCGCCGCGGCAAAACTTTCCCGCAGTACCGCTATGTTTGCCTCCATAAGGAGCATGTTGTTGTACAGCTTCCGTATTTCCCGCTCCATCTGGACCCGTGCCTTCTCAAAAGTGACAAGCCCCGCATCATAATCCTGCCGTATATAGGTAATACCGGCAAAAAGGGCGGCGCTTAACGTGAGGGACGCGGAGATACTCCCCTGGAGCCGGGAGGCCGACGCGAACGAACCAAGGCCTTTACCAAGCGTTCCGCTTGCGCTTACCTCCGGCAGAAACTGATTCCACACCAGATCTGACTTCCGTTTCAGGGTGTCCAGCGTAATCCCGGCCGATTCCAGACTGAGGTTGTTTTTTACCGCCAGTGAAACCGCCTCGTCCGGGTCAAGCCGCATAACGGGAGGCTGCACCGCGCCATCCGTGTTCCCCGCCGTTTGGGCCGCCAAAAAAGCGGAAACGAGCAGGCCCAGAAGCAGGCCCAGTACCGGGCGGACGCCGGCCGGCGCAGGTACGCAGGACAAATGTTGAATCATCATCGGCCTCCTTTCTCTTGACCGGCTGCTTCGATTGAAAGCATCATACCTTTTTTTCATAATATTTGAAAACCTTCCACCCCCAAAGCAATAAAGCGATACAGTACCCTGACGCTTTCGTTGGGAAGATCGGCAAACTCCATCCCTTCCGGCCGGCGCATAAGAATACTTACAACAAGGAACACCAGCCACTCGGATACTGTCTGCGCCGGCGCCTTTTTCCGGCCCTGCAGGGCATCAATCCTGATGGACTCAAAAATCCGGAGAATCCGGAAGGAAGCGGGACGGCCAAGGTTAAGCCGGCGGGTGCGAATCCAGTCGATTGCGATGAGGATCTCGGGCCGCGAACGCAGATACGAGGCGATGGAGAAAATTCCCAGGTACAGTTGTTCTTCCGGAACCTCCGACAGCTTTATTCCCTCGCGGGCAAATTTGGCGATGCGGGTGAATTCGGTCATAAAAAGCCGGCGAAGCATGTCCTGTTTGTTCCTGAAATGGCCGTAGAGGCTGCTTTTCGAGAGCCCCGAACGGCGGGCCACCATATCCATGGACGCGTTCCAGGGGCCCGCCTCGGCCACCGCCCCGGCGACAGCCTCGAGGAGCCCCCCATCCTCAATGTTTCCAAAATCGCGGGAACCGGCAGACGCTTCAAGAGCGTCAAATCCAAGATTTTCCGTTTTTTCCCGTTCCAGCCCCAGCCCGCAGGTTATTGATTCTTCCACAAAGGAAACAAGGCCCTCCACATCGTCTTCGCGGGGATATTCGTTGAGCATACCGGTATTTTTGCCGGTGTACTTGTGAAAATGGGCAACCCAAAAAGTAAAACTGGAGACAATCATCTGTATGAGCGAAGGATACCCGGCCGAATACACGGCAAAACGCTGGTGCTTCTGCATGTCAATGCCCCGCTCGAGGAACTGCTCTATCATTTTTTCCGGTTCACGATCCCTGTAGATTTCAACCAGCAAAAAAACAAGAGCCCAAGGATTCCTGGCGAAATAATCCGTCTGTATGCGGATCATGATGGAAAGAGCTTCCGCATTGTCCCCGGCGGCAAAAGCCCGGTGAAAATCCTCCCTGATGTAATCCGCGTAACAGTCAAAAAAATACTGGCGCATGGCATCCTTGAGGGCCTGTTTATCCCTGAAATGCCGGTAAATGGCAGTCTTGCTGACCCCCAGTTCCCTGGCAAGATCGGAGAGGCTGGTATTA
Organism: Treponema sp.; assembly: GCA_031257715.1. Next base: position 2,978 of record JAIROE010000361.1, read on the forward strand.
ACATAAAAATTCCGTCCCCACACACGGAAGGCGGTTTCGACAATATCCTGTCGCTTCATCTGTTATCTGCTCCGGCATAACTGCCTGTAAGTTAACGACCGTTCGGTAACAATAAATATAACAATACAAAGAGGAAATGGCAACACTTTCAGGAAAAAAACCGGCAATTCAACATTCGAATTTACCGCGGGGGCAGGGGGGTTGTCCGCGCGGCATGGCCGTTTGGCGGGGCGGTTTACGGGGTAAATTGCTCCGTGAGGGTTTTTTCCACCGCGAGGCAGAGGCTGTGGTACACGGGGAGGTGCAGTTCCTGGACTTTATATGTTTCCCGCGCGGGGACGGCAAGGCAGATGTCGCAATGCGCCTTGAGCTTTCCTCCACCTTCCCCCGTCAGGCCCAAAACGGTCAGGCCCAGCGCTTTTGCGGTAACGGCCGCCGCCGTGACGTTTCGGGAATTACCGGATGTAGTGATCCCCAAAAAGACATCGCCGGGCGTCCCGTATCCGGCGACCTGCTGGGCGTACACCAGGGAGGGGTCCTCATCGTTGGCATAGGCGGAAATGAGGGCGCCGTGCTGGGTCAGGGCTATGGCGGGGTATCCCCTTTGAAGGCGCCCGGCGATGTATTCGCCCGTTTCCGGATCGGCCTCCCTGATTTTCCGTTTCATCTCTTCGGGAAGGGGCCGGGAAACGGCAAAGCTTTTCATCAATTCCCCGACGATGTGATCCGCGTCGGCGGCGCTTCCGCCGTTTCCGCACACAAGCAGTTTTTTGCCGCCGGCATACGCCCCGGAAAGGAGGCCGGCCGCCCTGAAAAAAGCCCCGGCAAGGGGCTTTAGCACGGGGTACCGTTCGACCAGTTCATCGCGGTATTTTTCTATCCATTCGGTATTCACGCCAGCATTTACAGGATTGATATTCACGGAATCGCCTTTGCCTTCTCCAGTCCGTTGACCGCAACGCCCAGTGCAGCCATATCGCCAAGGCATTCCCTCAGCCCCGCGGGCAGTATCACGCACTGTTTCCGCGCCGCGTCGAGGGTTTCTTCTTTGATCACTTTTTCCATGATGGTTCTGAAAAGGGATTCGCTGCGGGCGAAGATGCTACCTATGACGATGCACTGGGGGTTGAGGATGTCAATGAGGAGGGAAAGGCCCCGGCCAAGGTAAAAGGCGCTTTTTTCAATGACCGACAGTGCTTGGATATCGCCCTTTTCGGCGGCCTCGCAGACATATTTCCCCGTTTCATTACGCCCCGTCAATTCGGCGTACATGCGGCTTATGCCGCCGCCCGAGCAATAGCCTTCCCAGGAACCGCGTTTGCCGTAACCTTCGGGGCCGTCCTCGGCGATTCTGATGTGCCCCACTTCACCTGCAAGATCGCCCGCACCCCGGTACAGTCTCCCGCCGAGGATAAGCCCGCAGCCAAGACCGGTTCCAAAAGTCAAAAACGCCATGTCTGAATAGCCCCTGCCCGCCCCCCAGTACCATTCGGCAAGGGCGCAGGCGTTGGCGTCGTTTTCCAGAAAACAGGGAAGGCCGGTTTTTTTACCCAGCAGCGCCGTAACGGGAACCTCATCCCAGCCCGGCAGGTTCGGCGGAGAAAGGATAAGGCCCCGTCTGCTGTCCAGCGGGCCGCCGCAGCTTATTCCCAGCGAAGAAACGGAAGATCTGTCTATGGCGGCTTCCCCCGTCATTTCATCGATAAGCGCCGACACTTTTTCCAGCACCTTTTCAGGCCCGCCTTCGGTGGGAAAACCCGCTTTTTTTATGAGGCTCTGTCCCCCGGCGGCGCCGGGGTGGCGCCAGAGAGAAACCGCCGTTTTGGTTCCCCCTATGTCAAGGCCCAATGCGTACGGACGGGATTCATTCAGGATAGACAAGGTTTTCCCTTTGCGGGCTCTTCACCACTTCGGCGTAGCGCCGTCCTTCCCATTTGGCCATGTCCAGATTCTGCTCGCGCCAGTTGCCGCATTCCGCAGGAGCCGCGCCGGGAATATCCCCTTCAAATTTTTCAATCCAGTCAAGCATTTCCCTTATCAGGGGAAGAATTTCGGGCGATTCCAGTTCGCCCTCAAGAATAAGGTAAAAGCCGGTACGGCAGCCCATAGGACCAAAGTACACCACCCGGTGCCCCCATTCCCTGTGTGAACGAAGAAATGTCGCCCCCAAGTGCTCAATAGTATGCAGGGCGGGCTGATCAATTACCGGTTCATTGTTGGGCTCCCTGAAACGGAGGTCAAAGGTGGTCAGTATGGTACTGCCAAAACGATCTCTGCGGGAAACAAAGACACCCCGTTTGAGCCGCAGATGATCAACCTGAAAACTGGCGATTTTCTCCATGACGTATACTCCTGTTGCCATGCGGGCATGGCGGCATTTTACCGGCCGTTCCGTATCATTCTGCGTACAATCTCCGCGGAATGTTTTGAAGCGACCGGAAGAAACTGATCAAATGTTACAGGCGACTGAGCCCCGGCAATGTCCGAGACG
>JAIROE010000052.1 GCA_031257715.1 Treponema sp.
AAAGCTGGCATTACCGCTATGTGGGAAAGGAGCTGGCCGCCTTCATTGCCAACTATTTCGGCGGCATACAGCAGTACGCGCTGCGTTTCATACACGAGTGGGAAGCGGCGGAGAAGACAGCTTCTTCAATTCCAGAATGATCATGATCCCGGTAAGGATAAAGGAAAAACCGTCGGCTACAGGGGCGGCCGCCACCACTCCCCAGAGTCCCCAGATGCGGCCAAAGACAAGCATGCAGGGAATGAACGCTATGCACTGCCTGAGGGTGGTGAGGAATATCGACAGTTTCGGCCTCCCCGTCACCACAAAAAAATTGGCCGAAACTATCTGAAAGCCGTTGACGGGCAGCAGGAGCAGCATTACCCGCATGGCCCAGGGGGCGAAACGGAGCAGGGCGGGACTGCCGTTGGGGGCGAAGAGCCGTATCAGTTCGAGGGGGAAAATTTCGCCGGCAAAAAAGCCGGCAATGCAGATGATGGTCGCGGCGCTTATGGCCCCAAGATAGGCCCGCCGCACGCGGTTGTATTTTTTTGCCCCGTAGTTGTAGCCCAGTATGGGCTGGGCGCCCTGGTTGATCCCGAAGACCGGCATGAGGATCAGCATGGCCACCGAGCCGTTGATGTTCATCCCCGAAAGGGCAATGTCCCCGCCGTTTTCAACCCCAAGGGCTTCCTCGCCGTACCACCCCATGCTGGTGTTGTACAGAAGCTGAACGCCGGACATGATGAACTGCAGGAGAAACTGGGCGGAGCCAAAAGCCATGATCTGCCACACTATGGAAAGGTCCGGTCTGAAACTTTCCCGGCGCAGTTTTATCACCGCCCGCCCGCCCAGGCTGAACGACAATATCCACACGGCCGACACGAACTGCGAAATGATGGTCGCCCAGGCGGCTCCCTCGACTCCCCATTTGAAGACGAAGATGAAAACGGGATCGAGGATCATGTTCATCCCCGCGCCTATTATCATGCTGATCATGGTAACGGCGGGGAAGCCCTGCGCCCTTGTGCAGTGGGAAAAGCCGAAGCCTGTCATCATGAACACGGTGCCGTAGAGGATGACGCGGAAATAACGGCGCGCGTAATCCAGCGCGACGCTGCCTTCCTGCGCGCCCAGAACCGAAAGAATGGGTTCAAGAAAGACGAGCCCCAGGATCATCATGAGCAGTCCTGTTCCCGCAAGCAGGAGGAGGCAGTGATTCAGGGCATTTTCCGCCTCGTTCCGCCTGCCCTGCCCGAGCCGCATGGAGATCATGTTTGCCGCGCCTATGCCGAAGAGCATGGCAAAAGCCATACTTATGGTCATGAGGGGAAGAACAAGGGAAAGTCCGCCCAGTGCCAATTCGCCTACCCCGCGGCCTACAAAGAAGCGGTCTACCACGTTGTACAAGGCGCTGACCAGCATCCCCGTGACGGCCGGAACGGAAAAACGGAGGAGCAGCCGGCCTATCTTTTCCGTTCCAAGCCGGTCGGCGGCATTGGGCATGTTTTTTTTCAGGGACAATGTACCGGACGCATTTGACAAGAAGAACTCCTTAACTGCCTGACGGGAATTTTTACACGGAATCATGGCAGCATAGGCCGTAATGGACGTATGAATCAACAACCCCGTCGCGGCGGGGTGCGGGCATGACTTCCGGTTTATCCGCGTTTTTTTATTTCTCATGGAAAATATACTGTTTTTTAAAGATTTTGTGTTATTTTTTTCAGGATTCCGTGTTAAAATAATATAGAATTTAATCCCCAAACCCGGCTATATGTGATAAAATAGGCGGAAGAGGGGTAATCTCAATCAAGGAGTTGTTTATGAAGAGAATCGTTCTTTTTCTGACGGTTTTGGCCCTTGTCGCGCCGGCGTTTGCCCAGACAAATCTGCCGGAACACCGTTTTGCGTCGGGAGACTGGAGCATTTCCGGTTCCCGGGTGTATCAAAATGACGCGCGTGCGAGGCTGGCCAAGGTGAATATCCGGGTTCCGCAGAGCGGTTCCATGGTTTATGAATTTAACGCCCGCTATGAATCCGGCGCGGAAGACGGCCACGGCGGCTTCGGCCTGCATGTTTTTGCCGATACCGTCATCAACGCCCCTTCATGGGGAACCGGAAAATCCTGGCTGCTCTGGCTCAATTACGATGAAAATCCCGCCAACCGCTCCATTCCCCGCGGCCTGAGCGCGCAGATATACCGCAGTTATACCAACAGCCGGATGGATCTGGTTCAAAGCGTAGATCTCAACGCCTACGCCCCCCTTTTGACGCAGGAAAACCTTGCCTATCCCGTTCCCTTCAGGGTAACCGTGGACGGCGCTACCGGGGAAGTAAGGGTTTATGATCCTGTTGACGCCGCCGGAACGGCCTACTACTACTTTTATATAGACAAAAAAGATATTCCCCTCAAGGGGAACTGGGTAGCCCTGAGGACCAACGGAATCAGGCTTTCGTTCGCTGTGCCCTGACGTTCGGTGTTTTGCTTCCGGCCCGCGGGCCGGAAGTTTTTTCGGCCCTGGGGACGGGCTTCATTTTCCATCAATCCGCGGTCAGTTCCATGCGCTGAATGATGTGGTCCTGATATTCCCTGTCCAGTTCAACAAAATAGCCGCTCCACCCCCAGACGCGCACGATAAGGTTGCGGTGATTTTCGGGGTTCTTCTGGGCGTCAAGGAGGGCGTCCCTGTTTACGGCGTTAAGCTGAAGCTGATGACCCCCCATGTCGATGAAATATTTTACCAGCGATGCCACCTTTTCCATTACTTCGGCGCCTCGGAATATGCTGTCGTGGAGTTCAAGCGTCAGCGGTCCGCCGTTAATCGTTTTTTTCAGATCCGGCTTGGTGAAGGATCGGATGATGGACATGGGCCCTTTGCACCGCGCGAAAAGGCTTGGTGAATAATTTGCGGGGATACCCTCTCCCTTGCGGCGGCCATCGGGTGTGGCGGGAGTATCCCTTCCGTGCCATATATAATACATGGCCGATCCGGTGCCCGCCCGGTAGATTCCGCCGCGGCTGTTTACGCGGCCCTTGAGGGCGGCGGCAAAATCGTCAAGCATGAGGATCATGAAACGGTCCACGGTGTTGTTGTCATTGCCGGCCTTGACCGGACTGTAACGCAGCTTGTTGAGGAGCACATCGTACCCGGCAAAATCGTTCCGCAGGGCGTCCAGCATGGTTTGCGCGCTTATTTCCCTGCGGTTGAAAACAAAATCGTCAACCGCCGCCAATGAATCGGCGGCGGTGGCAATTCCCGTGCCGTGTATGCCAAAGTTGTTATATCGTGCGCCAAAAGAAATGTCCCTGGCCTGCTCCGTGCAGTCTTCCATCATGAGCGAAAGGAAGGGGGCGGGGAAGATGTACAATTCTCCTATGCCATCGCAGATGGCGGCGGTTTTCTCCTGAATGTTCCCGCGCACATGGGCGTACAGTTCATCGATGTTTGCGCATTCGGTGAGGTGATTGGAGATTGCTTCTTCCGCCGCCCTGGTAAAAGACAGGGCGGCGATGTTCGGAATATCCATGGCTGCGCCGGGAATTATGAATTCCCAGCAGGCGGCCACAACGTAGTTATATGCGTCTTCTTTTTCATAGCCAAGATCCATGAGGCCGGGGATAACGATATCGTCGTTGGAATATTGGGGAAAGCCGAGCCCCTGTTTGGTCAGCTCTGTTCCCAAAAGATAGGCGGCCTTTGGCGTACCGCTGTGAACACGCAGGTTGATTTTAGGATCGATCAGCTTTAGTTCCAGACTGGCCTTGAGGCAGAGTTCCGACAGCAGGTTAAAACTGTCGCTGCCGTCAGGATTGCGGCCGCCGAGGACCATGCTCTGGCCGTTGTCGCCCTGCTGTATCCCCGGATACAGATCGCTGTCCCGGTTACAGGTGAGGAAAAATTCTTCAAGCAGTTCAAGGGCCCCTTCCCCGTCAAGAACGCCGTTTTGTAAATCGTGTTGAAGATACGGGAACATATACTGATCGAAACGGCCCAGCGTGTTGTGATAGTTCCGTCCGCACCACATGACATAGTGAATGATACGCATCATTTGCAGGGCTTCCAGGAAACCGCGGGGAGCGTATGCGGGTACCCGGGAAAGGCTTTCAACGGCCGCTATGTTTCCTTCCCTTACGGCGCATTCCCGGTATCTCTTTGCGAGATCCTGAACGGCGTCCAGAATGCCAATTTGCAGATCGATGTAATGTTTTTTTTCATTTGACACGGCGCCGGGTGCGCCGCCGAATTTTTCCCCTGTTTTCCGCAGGGCTTTTTTCTTTTCCTCAAAGCCGCATGAAAGAAGTTTTGTGTAATCAACATTGATATTGCATACGTCGCCCTTTTCATGGATGACATATTTTTGTTTGAGATTTTCATATTCTTCCATTGTGTGCAGTTCCGGAATGGCCGGAATGGTCCTGACAAAAACAATACGTTCAAGGGGAAATATGACGGGACGCTCCTTTTGCAAAACACGGCAAAGGCGCTCCGCGGCCCTGTCCGTGTCGTTCATGCCGGTACGGGCAAAATTTTCAGCAAGGACATAGGGATCTTCGCCTGCCTGCCTTTCCGCATGATGTTTCTTTTCGGTGATAAAAAACCGCCTGAGGGTTTCAATTCGTTCTGTCATAATACAACGCTCCTTATTCCATGATTTTCAAATATGGTTCTGTTAACCCGGACCGGAACGGCCCCGTCAAAATCCGGGCGGTATTCTCTGTTTACCATGGGATATTTTGCTCCCGCGAGGGTATTGTAGGGTAAAAGCTGGACTTCCTGTAAAGATTCTGAGCCGCTGAAAAATTCCGCGATGCCCCGGTAATTTTCTTCCGTGTCGGTTACGCCGGGAACAAGGGGAATACGGACGGTAAAAGGCAGGGCCGCCCTGCAGAGCCA
>JAIROE010000081.1 GCA_031257715.1 Treponema sp.
TCTTCCGATCTTTTATTTCCTGGTTGAATTGCCGCGCATGATCTTTTACATTCCTGTAGTATTTTGAAATAACCGGTTTGACCAGGGAACGGAACACGTTAGGTGAAATTAAAAGCGATTCCTGGGTGCCGTAATCGTCGTTGTCGATCCGTATAAGGTCAAGGTATCTGCCGCATTCGGAAACGGCATTGCAATAAACCCTGGTAAAATAGTCCGAGAGTATTTCCATAAGACGGACGGCAAACTCCGGCTCCGCAAGCAGATCCTCATACCACTGCTGCATGCCTCGTATCAGGCTGGCCTCGGTAAAGACGGAGCCGCCGAAAAGCCCGACAATGGCGCAGCCGGTTTTTTCGGAAAGCTCCCGGGCGCGCTGCGCAAGTCCCCTGTACAGCGAGGGTTCGTCGGGATCGGGCCAGGGGTAGGAAGCGAGATCGCCGGTTTCGGCGTCGGCAAGAGGCGCGTTCACGTTGACGTAGTTGATAAATTTCCCCACGGTGATTTTTTTGTAGTCCACACCCCAGATATCAACGTAATGATCCACGCCGTAATGAAACGCGGGATGGGCCTTGTTTTCCGACAGCGGCAGATAGGCAAAGTCCAGCCCAAGGCCGCGTATTACCTCAATATCCGGCTGCACGGTCAGGAATATCGAACAATCAGTTTTGAACGGCAGATTCAAATTCATCGCCCTGACAAGCCGGTTATACGCATCGATGGTTATGGTACAGTCAAAGGGCGGACGATCCGTTGCTTTGTGGTTTACGGCTTTAAGGAAGCGCTGGCGGGAGGTCATTTTCCTACAACTCCATTTTTGACGGAATTTGTTCAGAAACTGAAGTTTCTGAACAGCTCTATTACATTAATTTGTTTGGCCGGTAATTTGCTCAGCCTTTTACCGCTCCGGCGGTTAAACCCTGGACCAGGCGTTTTTGCATAACAATGGTAAAGACAAGCACCGGCAGGGTAATCAGTATGCCTACGGCGGCCATATTCGACCAGGCAATTTCCCTGATAGTGATATAGCTCATCACTCCCATGGTTACGGTTCTGGCGTGCCGTGAGGTAAAGATAACCGCAAAAAGGAATTCGTTCCAAAGGCTGATAAGCACCAGTATGGCCGTGGCCGCAATGCCCGGAACGGATACGGGAATCGCGATTTTCAGCATTGCCCCAAAGTGACCGCAGCCGTCCACCCGCGCGCTTTCGATTAATTCATATGGCACCTCGTCGAAGAAGCCCTTCATCATCCACACGACCATAGAAACGCTTATAAAACTGTATATGATCACAAGACCGGTTTTGGTATCCATAAGGCCAAGGTTCCTGAACGCGAGAAACAGGGGAATCACCAGTATAATGGGCGGAAGAATACGGGTTGATATGATGAATAAACTCACGGCCTTTTTTTGTTTGAAACGGAATTTGGAAATAGCATAGGCCGCGGGCAGTCCCAAAACAAGCGCAAGCAGGGTTGCGGAAAAACTCACGATAACGCTGTTTTTTACCTGCCTGGGAAAGTCCCTGTTGTCAGGCACCATGAGCATATAATCGCTCTGGTCTACGCCGAAAAGAACTTCCCTGTAGTTTTTTAATGTGGGCGTGAAAAAAAATTTCGGCGGCAGTTCCAGGGCATCGCTCCTCTGTTTAAGGGAAACGGATCCTATCCACCACACGGGGAAGAGCGTCCCCGCTACAATGGCAATGATGAGTAAATAGAGTAAAATATTGCCCAAAAGGCTGCGTTTTTTATTCATAAAAAATTTTAACTCCCGTTTTGTTGATAAAGAGTCTGAACACGAAAAGGACAAAGAACAAGAGAAACACCGACAGGGCCGCCGCATAACCAAAGTCAAACCAGTCGAAGCCGGCCGTATACAGGTAGAAGGGCATAAGCTGGGTGGAAGTGCCCGGCCCGCCGCGGGTCATTGTGTATATCAAGTCAAAAGCCCTGAATGCCTCAATCATGCGCAGGAGAACAAGGGTTAGCAGAACCTGCTTGAGCATCGGAATAGTTATCCTGAATAATATCTGGAAACCGTTGGCGCCGTCAATTACCGCCGCCTCGTAAACATCCTCCGGCAGGGAGGAGAAACCCGCGGTAATAGTCAGGAAGCTGTAGGGCGCAAGCTGCCAAACAGTTACCATCATGATAGACGCGAGCGCCGTCCTGCTGGCGCCTATCCACAAGGGGCCGGGAATCCGCAGAAGCGACAAATAATAATTGATTGGCCCGAGTGAAGGGTCGAGAATAATTTTCCAGAACATGCCAATAACAACGGGTGTCAGGGCCATGGGAACTATAAGCAGGGTTCTGATAAAGCCCAGCCCGAAAACCCGGCGGTTCAGAGTATAGGCCAGGAGAAACCCGACCGTCACTTGTCCCGCCACGGTAGCCACGGTATACACGATAGTCCGCCAAAGGCTCATCCAAAATTCCTTGTCACCCGCCATGCGGATAAAATTGTTAAATCCGGTAAATGTGGGACTGGGGCTTCTCGCGTTCCAGTTGCAGAGGGCAAGATAAAAAAGAAAGGCAAAAACATATACGGCAAACACCGCCATCACGATCATGGCCGGGGCAAGGAAACAGACCGTATGGTTTTTTTCGTACCAAAACGCCGTGCGCTGACGAAAATTTTTCATACTGCAATCCTGAAGTTTAGAGTCTGTCAATAATATGTCCACATTATTGACAGATCACCTTAAAAACAGCATTTGCATACGCAAATGTACCGGCCTAAAAATCCGGGATCTGTTCATAAAGCAAGCGACTTTATGAACAGACTCTACTTAATATATCCGTTGTTTTTGAGCATCACGGTAATATCAGCCTGTGCCTTGTTCATCGCCGCTTCCACCGTTGTACCGCCGGCAATGGCATCCTGCACCGCTATGCCCAGGATATCGCCCATTTGCGCCCAGTTGGGGAAGGCCGGCCTGATGCCGGCATTTGCGGACCTTATTGCCTCAAGGCCGATTTTAGTGTAGTTCCCATCACCGATATACTCCCAGTTTTTCCGGAAAGCAGGGTCGTTCCACGCGGAAATACGGGAAGGCACGCATCGTTTCATGCCCCGGAGCGCGACAATTTCGGGACTGGTGATCCATTGGGCAAAGAGCCATGCCCCTTCAAGATTTTTGCTGTGCGCGTTGATACCGAGGATATGCGAGAAGAACGCGGGCCATATACCGGCGGGGCCGGTGGGGGATACCGCATAGCCCCAATTGCCGGCGGTCTTGGATGATTGCCTGTCCTCAATAGTGCCGCCATAGGCGTTGGTGTCAATCGCCATCGCAATAGCACCGGAGGCCATGCCGGTATAGATATCCATGTTTGTCCAGTTGGCTACTCCCGGGGGCCCGTACTGACGGAGCAGGTCAACGTAGACCTTGGTACCGGCGATCCCCTGGGGGCTATTGACCGTAGGGGTCATGTCCGCGGGGAAATTCCTGAAGAAGTTGCCGCCACTGCCGCGGAAGTACTGGGCCCAGGTGTAGATGTTCATGCCGTTCCCGCGCAGGCCCCTGAGTCCTATGGGGGCGATAGACTCGCCGCCGTCTTTGAGAGTCTTGCACGCTGCCTTGAGCTCGTCGTAATTCGTGGGCACCTTGATGTTGTGTTTTTGAAACAGGTCTTTCCGGTAGTAGAGGATGCTTGCCTCGGCGGTAAAGGGGATGCCGTACTGGATGTTG
>JAIROE010000089.1 GCA_031257715.1 Treponema sp.
GAAGCTGCTGTTTTCAAATTATACGGATACAGTCATCAACGGCCGATCCGTTTCCCATACGCATACGGTAAGGGGAAGACTCTCGGTATCGCCCCCCGGCCTGAGCGACAGCGTCCGCATCACCCTTAACCGGGAAATCGATATGCCGTCATACCCTCCTGATGTGCCGCCTGATGCGCTCCCTGACCCTCCCAATAATAATTATTTCTGGTATTTCGATCTGGAGCCTCCCGCGGATCTTGATATAAATTTTGTCGAGATTCGTTACAGTTTTTCCAGGCGGAAAATTCCCGTGCCGCAGGATGCCGCAACGGGAACCGCATGGGAGGTCCGCGCTCAGCCCTATGTCCAGGTATCCGGGACCTATCCTTCCTATACTTACGATCATACCGATCCAGAAAGCTATCACAACGTAAACTGGTTTGTGCTTAACAGCTTCATCTACAGTTTTACCGAAGATTCCAACCATAACGGGAGGATAGACCGTATCCGCCTTCAGTCGGCTTTTGATGTCACGAACGGGTATGCCGCGTTCGGCGGTTTTGCGGTGGACGAGATTCACGACGCCGCGGGCAATTATTATCAGGTTGATACAACAAAAGGATACGGCGGCTACCGCAGGGTTGAGGAAAACGTTATATCGTCATCAACGGATCTGGATTCCATCTATGTGTACCTTGTGGAGAAGCCGTATTCCGATGGCCACCTGAGCCTTCACTGGAGAATTGCGAGGAATACATCGCTCATGGATCGGATTACCGGAAGAACGCTCATAGGCAACGGAGCCGATGCGCCGGGCGGCGCCGATGGCGGCTGGACAACCGATACCGTGCCGCCCCGGATAAACTACGCCCTTGCCGTACCCGGACATAACGAGATATTCTTCCAGATGTCCGAGCCGGTAGATGTCCCTTTGCTGAGTGTAGTGGGCGTTGATCTTCCCGGTACTATCGCCTCTTCCCTGCGGACGATCGGTAATTCAGGAAGGGAATTTATCATTCCTTTGGGGAGCACCTACGCGGTTACCGATCTGTACGACGGGACAAAAACATTTGCGCTTACGAACGGCAGCGTCAGGGACAACGCCGCTGCGGCGCGGAATTTGAATGATCCCGCCACCGGCAACGCCTATTATTACCTGTACCCCGTACCCAAGTACCCCCGGAGCTGGGGGTATGATGATGTCAACGGCGGTAATGGTTCCTATGTCTTTCAGCCTTATGTCCCCGTACCGGACGTATCATCGCCTCCTCCTTCTCCTCCTCCGGTGGTACTTCCTCCCAATGAGATGATTTACGATACGGCAATCTACGGCCCCAACGATCCCCACATTCACCGGGTTACCGACGCCCTTGTTTCCATAACCCCGTCCGCCTCGAATTCCGGCCGCTACTTTGCCTGGCCCGTCTGGGCAAGGTATTACCCGCCCGCCAACCCCGTTCCGGCCGGCGGCGAATTCTGGGGGGCAAAGGATACCGACACCGGCATCATCTGGGACTTCAGCGGGAAAAAGGCGCTGGAAGACAGGGACGCTGAAATTCAGGTCCGCATGAACAAAACGCTGAGTGACGCCATGGCGGGGGCAGGCGATTCCGTAGACATGGAATTGAGGTTCGGGATCACCGTGCCGCTGTGGCAGAGGAATCCCCCCGAAAACAACAGCAACGGAAAGGGAAGCGGCGGCCTTTGGCTCCCCGGCGGTTTTACGCAGCCCTATCCTGTGGGCTATATCAATCTGGTTCCCGAATATTATGGCAGCCCTTCGGGAAACTGGACGGGACCGTCGGGCTATTTGTACAACTTTTTTATCAGCAAAGACACGCCCGGATACGAAAGCGTTTCCCGTTTCGATTTTCTTCTCCGCATACGGGGAACCCCGGAGGATCTCTTTGTTGTCCGCCTTGACGGGCTTCCCGGCGAGGTTCCTTCCGACTGGTACCGCAGGATAAGGCCCTGGAGCTATGACGTTCACAATGTCCGCCTTCAGCGCGGCGGCGTCACCATCCTCAACAATGTCATAAATCCCACAAAGGACGAAAAGGTCTACATACGCTACCACCTTGTCAATGGCGGCAGGGTGACGGTTCAGGTCTTTACACTGGATGGAAACATGATCAAGGTCCTCTTCCGCGGTTCGCGGCCGCAGGGCGAATGGATCGATGTCTGGGACGGCAAAAACAACGGGCGGAGGCCCGTGGCCCGCGGCATGTACTTTGTCCGTGTGGTCGGTCCCGACATAGACGAAATACGGAAAATCATGGTGGTAAAATGAGCCCCAAGGCGGCCTTTGTGGCGGTGGCGGGCCGGCCCTCCGTGGGAAAGTCAACGCTGATAAACAGGATCTGCGGCGGCAAGATTGCCATTGTGAGCCCCGTGCCCCAGACCACGCGCAACGCCGTGCGGGGAATTCTTAACGCCGCCGAAGGCCAGCTTGTTTTTGTTGATACCCCCGGCCGCCACGCCTCGGAAAAAAAAATCAACAAAAAACTCATGGAAGTGTCGGACCGTTCCATCGCCGAATCGGATCTCGTCCTCTACCTGCTGGACGCATCGCGGCCGCCGGGAAGCGAAGAGGAGGCGATAGCCGAATCACTTGGCGGCATCCCGGACCCTGAAAAAAAACTTGCGGCGGCGGTAAACAAGATCGACGCGGCCGGCGCGGACCCCGAAAAGGCGCGGGCTTTTCTTTCGGAAAAGATCCCCCGCCTTGCGCCGGAGCGTATCTTTTCCGTATCGGCCCTGAAAAACCAGGGGCTCCCCGCCCTTCTTTCCTGCCTTTTTTCCATGGCGGAAACAGGCGCGCCCTTTTATCCCTCGGACATTTACACCGATCAGGATGTCCGTTTCCGTATTGCGGAGATAGTCCGGGAAAAGGCGATGCTCCGCCTCCGCGAGGAACTGCCCCATTCGATCTATGTCGAGGTGGCCGACGCCGAACTGCGCGACGGGGGAAAGCGCCTGTGGGTGCGGGCCTTCATCATGGTTGAACGGGAGTCGCAGAAGGGCATGGTCGTCGGAAAGGGCGGTGAACTCATCAAGGCCATCCGCCTTGCGGCGCTGGGGGATCTTGCGCGCATATTCGACTGGAAGATCGATCTGGATCTCCGCGTAAAAACATCCCGCGACTGGCGGCACAGCGATGCCGTCCTCGGACGCATTTTTGAAAGATGACCGGTTGTGGTTCAGCCGGTTCGGACATACACTGATGACGGAGGGTCCCCATGATACGGATGAATAACAATCACGCACAACTGCGAAAGCTTGAAATTTATGTAAAAGAACTGAAAACAAATCCTTTTTTTGCGCGTCTTTATGCCGAACTTCGTTTCCTTTCGGCCCTTTCCGATTCACGCGGCGGGGCCTACGATTCCCCCGTCGGGGATGCCGCCGGCCGCCTTGCCGCACTGATAGAACGCGGCGGACTTTCGGGCCGGGCTGTCGAAGAAACGGAGGCCCTTCTTCTGCCGCTGGCCGCCGAGGCAAAGAGCTTCGAATTCCGCTGCATCGCCCATGCCCACATCGACATGAACTGGATGTGGGGCTACAACGAAACCGTTTCCGTTACCCTTGCCACAATGCGCACCATGCTTGACATGATGAACGAATACCCCGGCTTCACCTTCTCCCAGTCGCAGGCTTCGGTTTACCGGATCGTCGAACAATTCGATCCGGCGATGTTTGAGGAAATAAGGCGGCGGGTAAAAGAGGGCCGCTGGGAAATCACCGCGTCCACATGGGTTGAATGTGACAAGAACATGCCTTCGGGCGAAAGCCTTACCCGTCAC
>JAIROE010000101.1 GCA_031257715.1 Treponema sp.
CTTGTTCAAGAACCCGGTTGGTTCTTTGCCAAGCTTCGCTTGGCTTACAAGTCTCGCAGATTTGGTGTATTTTTTGCAAAAATCCGCCAAATCTACCGTTTTTTAGCGGAAGTTGTTCAGTAACTGAAGTTATTGAACAACTCTAATTTTAAGGAGAGGCAATTGCTGTACAGACGTGTTTTTCTTCCTTTTTTGCTTCTTTTTGCCGCCGCAGATTGTTTCTCCGGGGGAAATACGCAAAAAGCGTCCGCCGCCGCTTCTTCTTCCGCCGAAACGGCGAGGATCGGGCGGAATCCCGGCGATTCAGGTTTGTATGCGGACGTGGACGCCGGTGTGTTTTCGGAAAGGGAAAGTTCTCCCGTTGTTTCGGGCCTTCCGGAGCCTGCCCCGGATTCCCGCCGGGCCGAACAGGTAATGAAGGCCCTCGCGGCCGCGTATCCTGACCGTATTGGTGAAGTCCGCTTTAAAGACGGCGACTGGGCGGTGCGGCTTGTTGTTTTCGGCGCGCCGGAGGAAAAGCGGGAGCGCTGGTATTATTACGCCGGCGGCCGGATTTTGCCCGACGAACTCCGGGAAAAGGCGGCGGAGTACGATCCCCAGCCCTTTTACAACTACCCGGCGGACCTTCCCCCCTGGAAAGATCCTTCCCCGGAAGACGCGGCCCGCATGAAGAGCCAATCGGAACGGCGCCGCCAGAATCCGCCCCGGCGTTCCCAGCACTTTTTTGACGACCTGTGGCGGGCCCACAGCCGCGATGAATCTTGGGACCGCGTAAAATCCATCCGGTTTCTCGGGCATCCGGTGATGATCCATTATTCCATTCTGGAGGATCTTGCGGTGGTGGAGGAGCGCATTCTTGCCGAATCCAAAACCAATCCCCAGGTACGGCAGTGGATCGGCAGCCTTAACACCCTTGACGGCTGGAACTGGCGGAGCATAGCGGAAACCCGGAGCCGGAGTTTTCATGCCTACGGCGCCGCGCTTGATCTTTTGCCCAAATCGCTGGGCGGCCGTGAAACATACTGGCTGTGGGCCGCCCGGAGAAATTCCAGATGGTGGACCATTTCCTACGACAAACGCTTCCATCCCCCCGATGCGGTGATACGGGCCTTTGAGGCCCAAGGATTTATCTGGGGCGGCAAATGGCTTTTTTTCGATACCATGCATTTTGAATACCGGCCTGAAATTTTTGTCCTCAATGATCTGCCCCTGTCCGATCTCCGTTGAACCGGTTTCCCGCCCTTTTGTATCCTGCTGGTGATATTTATATCGCTGACAGGTGTTTGGCTTGCCGTCAAATATCAGGGATAATAACATATTATGGATAACAGTCTTGACGATGCGGGTGTTCGCCTTTTATTTGCGAGAAACCTGAGACGTCTTCGGGAAACACGACGTATTTCACAACTTAATCTGTCAAGCATAACAGGGTTGGCTAATAATTTCATCAACGAAATAGAGAACTGTAACAAGTGGGTTTCCGCCGATACAATCGCCAAATTCTCAAGAGCCCTGGACGTGGAGCCGTATCGTTTTTTCCTTCCGGAGTCGCGGTGGAACGAGCCCGAAATTAAGACTTATCTTGACGATGTGGCCGATTCCCTCCAGAGAACTGTGGGAGACGTGGTAAGCAGGTATTCCCCGGAAAAGAAAGAAGGCGAAAATTGACAGCCCGCCGTCAACGAAGTATAATCCCCTGTGTTTTTTGACGGTTCCCGGAGACGGGGATTCGGTCTGGAACGGGGGAAGATACATGAAAGCCTATCTCGATATAGCGGAAAAAATACTTTCGGAAGGAAGTCTTAAAAAGAACCGGACCGGCGTTGACGCCCTTACCATTGCCGGGGCCATGTTCGAGCATGATATGGCAGGGGGTTTCCCCCTTTTAACTACCAAAAAAATCCCCTACCGCCTCGTGGCGTCGGAACTGGAATTTTTTATCCGGGGCATTACCGACAAGGAATGGCTGCGGGAGCGGAACAATCATATATGGGACGAATGGTGCAGTCCGGGCAGAGCGCCCTACGGGAACGACCCCGAGTCACGGGAAAAGATGAGGGTGGAGCGGGATCTGGGGCCCGTCTACGGCTGGCAATGGCGGAATTTTGGGGCGCGATACACGGCCTGGAATACGCCCCCGGAGGACGGGGGAAAGGATCAGCTTGGGGAGCTCGTCGATATGCTGAAAAAAGATCCGGGCAGCCGGCGCATGCTGGTATCCGCCTGGAATCCGCCGGATCTGCCGAACATGGCCCTGCCGCCCTGTCATTACAGTTTTCAGGTTACCGTAATAAACGGCAGGCTCAACCTGCTCTGGAATCAGCGTTCCGTCGATACGGCGCTGGGGCTTCCTTTCAATATCGCAAGTTACGGGACGCTTCTTCACCTTTTGGCGAAGGAGGCGGGGCTTTCCGAAGGAAAACTCATCGGCTTTCTTGGGGATACCCACATCTACGTCAATCATGTGGAGGGCATCAGGGAACAGCTTGCGCGGAGCCCCCGGCCCCTGCCGTGCATCAGGACCGGGCGTTTTACCTCGATCTTCGACTGGGAGTATACCGACTCATCGGTCGAAGGCTACGATCCGCATCCGGCAATTAAATTCGACATTGCGGTGTGAAGATGGGAAAGCCGCTCGTTATCATCATCGCCGCCGTGGCGGAAAACCGCGTGATAGGCAGGGGCGGCGCCATTCCCTGGTCCATCAGGGAAGACATGCGGCGGTTCAGGGATCTTACCATGGGCTTTCCCTGCGTCATGGGACGGAGGACCTGGGAATCCCTGCCGCGTAAACCGCTTCCCGGAAGGCCCAACATAGTTGTGTCAAAATTGATGGCCGCGCGCCGTGCCGGGAGTCCGGGTGACAGGAGCGCGGGCGGAGAAAGCACGGACGGCGCGCTGATCTTTCCTTCGCTTGATGAGGCGCTGAAACACTGCGGTGCTTACGAAAAGGTTTTTATCTGCGGCGGCGCTTCACTTTACCGCGAGGCGATGCCTGCGGCGGATATCATGGAGATAACGATGATCCATGAATCTTTTAAGGGCGATGTTTTTTTCCCCGAAATAGATCCCCGCGTATGGGTCGAAAGCGCCGTCGTCAGAAACGAAGGCTTTTCCTTTATCAGTTTTTCACGAAAAAAATGATCGGCGCGCCCTATTCCCTGCTGCCGATTTCGAGGATCAATTCCACTTCGCTTCGTGAAATTTTGAGCGAATTGGCGATTTCGTCCACCTTCCAGCCCTGACGGGCAAGGGTGATGACGTTTTCCCGTATGGCCGGCGGCGGGGCGTCCCTGTCGCGGGGCTGGGGCCCGTTTTCCGTGAGCATGTTCCCGATGAGCCGGAGCTGGTTTTGGGCCTGTTTGTTAAGACCCTCCATGCGGGTTTCAAGCCCGGCAAGCCATTCGCGGGCTTTCTGCATTTCCCTGATCCGTTTTTCTATTGTGGAAAGGGACTCATCAAGGAAGGTGAGTTTTTCGGCGGTTTCCTTTGCCTTTTCGTTCTCCGAGGAGAGTATTTCGACGGAGTTGCGGAGCTGCGCAGTTTCCGTTTCCAGCGCGGAAAGGCCGCTGTTGAAACGCTCCAGCGCGGCTTCCGACTCCTGTAACGCCCTGAAATTCCTGTCTATGCCGTCATTGGTTTCTTCCAGCATCTGGTTCTTCCGCTCCAGACGCTGGTACTTCTCTTCGGTTTCCTTTATGGTATCGTCGATACGGCGAAGCTGTATCTGCATGTTCGAGAGGGTATCGTCGGCGGAATAGACCTGTGCAAGTTTTTCCTCTACCGCCTGGGAAGTCTGCAGGAGGCGGTTGAAGTCCGTTTCCATGATGTCGATGCGGTGCTTTTCCGAAAGGATGCGGTTCATCTTTGCATTGATGTCTTCTTCAAGCCGTTTTATCCTGATAAATTCATTTTCAAGCTGAACGGCCTCGTTCCGGCGCTGATCCAGCCGGTCAAGATCGCCGTTAAGATCCTCAATGCGGCGCTCCAGATCCCGTTTGAGTTCGTCGGATTTGTCGAAGAGCCGGGTTTGATCGGAAAGATCCTTTTTAAGATCTTCAAGGCCTGTTCTGATACGGGCGGTCTTTTCATCGGATTCGGCGGACAGATCCCTTATCCTGCGGCGGGCATCGTCCATGGAGGCGTCAAGATCCCGAAGCTGGACGGCGGAAGCGGCCTGCCAGTCGTCAAGGCTGCGCCGGGAGGCCTCGGCAAGAGCCGCAAGTTCAGCGCTCCGGGCCTCCACAGCGCCGGCGATTTCCTTAAGACGCCCTTCGGTTTCCCGCTGATTCTGCTTAAGGGTATCGGCCACGGAAAGGGCATGGCGGCCTATTTCCGTTTTGGCGGAATCCTCGGCGGCCCGGCGGGCTTCGGCCAGATCCTGCTGGAGCTGTTCCAGGAAGGAGCGCCGGGTTTCGTCGGCGGCTTTCATTTCTTCCCGTATGCCTTCTTCAAAAGCGCCCGTTTCCGCCTTGAGACGCTCCAACTCCGACACCAGCCTGTCGCCCTGTTCGGCAAGTGTTTTGCGGAGTTCCTCATTGATGGAAAGCTCCATGCTTCGGCGTTCGGCCCCGGCGGATTCGGCCAGTTCGTCGAGCCGGGTCCGCAGCGTCTCCTGCCATTCGTCAAGCTTCCTTTCTATGTCGCCGCTCCGTTTTGAAAGATCGGCAAAGAAATCGTCCTCGAATACCTTGAGCTTTTCCGAAACATTTTCGTAGGCCTTGTTCTTAAGGGCGTTAAGCTCCTGTTCAACCCTGTCCATACCGGCCCTGAGTTCCTGTTCACGCTCGCCGAATTCAGCCTGTGCCCGGCCGCGTTCACGCTCGGAATCTTTTTCAAAGCGGGCAAAATCCTGCCTGACGCGGTTGACGGTTTCTTCCATGGAAAGCCTGAGTTCACCGTCAAGCTTTGCCATGTCGTCGGAAAGGGCCGAAAGCTGCGCATGCTGCTCTTCGGTTATCTGCCGGTATTCTTCAAGCCGGGAATCGGAACTTTCAAGGATCCTGCGTTCGGCATCGGCCGCGGCGTCTTCAAATTCTTTCCGCTGCCGCGCAAGGAGCGCGCCGAATTCCTGGATTTCACTTTTCCATTCGTCCCGGTACTGTTTCTGCCGGGCTTCCATGCCGTTGTGTTCGGTCTTCCATTCGTCCCGGTGATTCTTGAGCTGTTCCTGAATTTCGGCGATACGGGTCTGGGCGTTTTCCCTGGCCGTCTTCAACTTTTCCTCAAAGGCGGAGTGGAGCCTGCGAATCCGCTCCTGCGCCTCTTCCCTGAGTTTTACAAGGGCGGCTTCTTCCATACGGTCGGCCCGCTGGCCGGCCTTTTCCACCGCTTCTTTGAGGGCTTTACTTATCACCGCCATGTCCCGGGCAAGATTCGCCGCCCTGTCCTTTTCGACCCTGTCTACCGCGGCCCGGTGTTCTTCCACCTGCCGGCCCACGGTTTCGGCGCGCAGCTTCAAATCGGATACGGCCGTTTTCACCGTTTCCGTGACTGTCTGTACGGCCTTTTCCAGAGCCTCGGTATTTTCCCGCTCAAAACGCAGTTCCAGCGAGCCTATCTCCTTTTCCATCGTCCCAAGCTGTTCGCGCACTTCTCCCACGCGCCGCCCGGTATTTTCCACAAAAGCCGATTCTTCCCTGACCCTGACAAGGTTCTCCTGAACCCGCGCGGTCATCTTTACAAGCTCTTCCAGCGAAACATCGTAATGCTTGATGCGCTCCTCTATTTCGGTAATGGCCCGCGCCTTTTGGGCCAGTTCTTCCTCGGTCATTTTCTGCAGCCGTTTCATCAGCTCCGCCGCCGCTTTGCGCTCCACATCCAGATCTACGCCCATGTTTTTGACTGCGGCGCTTCGCTCGTCCACATATGCGTCAAGGCCCTTTTTAAGTTCATTCGCGTGGCGCGAGAGCCTGTCCAGCGTGCGGTTGCTTTTATCCCATTGACGATAGAGGATAAGCATCAGCACTACTATGCCAAGGGTGATGAGGTTTCCGGCCGTGAACAAGTCCATGAGCATTAAAATAGCACATATTTTTGTAATTGGCGATAGTCCGCAAAGATAAAATCGGCGGCTCCCGCGGCGGACAGGGTACGGAACGGCCTAATGAGGGCGCTTTTCATGCCTGCCCGCTTTGCCC
>JAIROE010000204.1 GCA_031257715.1 Treponema sp.
ATCCAGCGCCCCGTTGTTAAAATCGGGGTCAAGTTCATAGGCCCGGTCCACGCAGGCCATAAGCGCCGGCACGCGCCTTCCCAGAGCCGCATCGAAGGGATCAAGAGAAAAAGCCGAAAGACAGCCGGCCGCCGCCCAGTAAAGGGAAGGAACATCGGCCTTTTTCATTTTGGCAAGGAAAGGGGCAAGGGCGTCCACCGGGGAAAACGCGGAAAGAAAGCCGGGGTATTTTTTCTCAAGGCCCGAAAGGATCAGGTCCGCCCCCCTCATGTAGAGCTTTTTGGCCCGTTCAAGGCCCGCTTCCCGCTCCTCAAACCGGATGACGGGGAGGAATTCCACCGGTCCCTGTACAAACGCATTGGCATACATGACAAGAAGGGAGCCTGTGGTAAGGATCAGCCCTTCGTGCCCGGGATTGCCGGCAAGCAGGACCTCGTACATCTTGATGGCAAAGGGAAGGGCGTCCCCCACAAGGCGGGGATCGGAATCCCCGGTAAACACGTCGGTACTCCCGCCCGAGGTAAGGGCGTCTGAAACGGCGTTTATCGCCATCCTGTTAATGGAACATCCCGCCAGGAAAGCGGCCGCCGCAAGCGCCGCAAAAATACGGAAAAGCATTTCCGGCCCAGGGGCCGCCCCGTTTTTACAATTCACGTTTGCTCCGGCATTCGAGTTGTGGACATCTTTATCAGTATAACGGATCGCCGCGCCATATGAAAAGTTCCTCACCTTTCCTCCCCGCACCGTATGAAAAGTTCCATACAGAGGAAAGCGTCGTCTTCGGCCCGGTGGGCCTTGCCGGCGGCGATGCCCAGACTTTGGGCAAGCTCCTGCAGGGCGTGGCTTTTCGCGCGGGGAAAACGGGCCCTGGCAAGAACCAGCGTGTCGGCGACGGCGTTGGGGAGGACGGGGAACGGGGGCGTCCAGCTTTCATCCGGTTTGCCGAAAAGCCCGCCGTCTCCTTCCGCCCTGTAGAGAGCGGCAAGATTTTCATTGATGAAGCCGCAGTCAAAGGGGGCGTTATGGGCAGCGATAACGGTGTCTTTTATCAGCCGGAGAAAATCGGGCAGTACGGCCCCGATGGGCGGCTTGCCCGCGAGCATGGCGTCGGTGATGCCGTTTACCCGCCCCGCCTCCGCCGGCATGGGAATCCCCGGATTGACAAGGACCGAATAACGGCAGATCAGCCCCCGCCTGTCAAATTTCACCGCGCCTATTTCAACGATGCGGTCCCGCTTCGGGTCGAACCCGGTGGTTTCAAGGTCAAAAGCGGTAACGGGTTTTCCCTCCCGGTATGCCCTGAACAGGTCTATGTCCGCCATGTGCCCGCCGCCTGAGACAGCCAATGGCTAATCACCGATGACGGCCCGTATGTCATTTTTGACGGCCGCAAGTTTCCGGGCGGCTTCCGCCCTGGCTTCCTCAAGGCTTCTCCCCGCGGACTTCACCTGGGCGCAGCAGGTGGCGTAGAATTTTATCTTGGGCTCCGTGCCGCTGGGCCGGGCGCTGACCACCGTCCCGTCTTCAAGGAAGAACTGGAGCACGTCGCTTGGGGGAAGCCCGTCCGCGCCGTGTTCAAGATCGCGGACCTTCCTGACCGCGATGCCCCCCAGCGTCCCAGGCGGGCTTTTCCGGTAACCGTCCATGAGCCCCTTCATGACCTGCGGGCCCTCCGGTCCCTGAAAATATTTGGAGATCCCAAGCTCCTGCCAATAGCCGTTTTCCACGTACAACTCGTCAAGCCGCTCAAGGAGGCTCTTCCCCCGGCTCCGCCAGTACAGGGTCATCTCCGCGGTGAGGGCCGCGGCCGAAACGCCGTCCTTGTCGCGGACCTCGTTTTCAACAAGGTAGCCGTAACTTTCCTCCGTGCCGAACACGAAGGTCTTCCCCGCAAGGTCTCCCCCCGCCTCGCAGCGGCGCATCACGTCCGCTATCCACTTGAAACCGGTAAGGCATTCGATACACTGGACCCCGTGCGATTCGGCGACGCGCTTTTGCATCCCCGTGGTAACGATGGTGTTGACCATCACGGGCCTGGCCGGCATTGTTCCCGTTTCCTCAAGCGAAAGGAAGATATAGTCGGCAAGAAGAACCCCCATCTGGTTTCCCGTCACAAGGACAAATTCCCCCGCGCGGGGGCCCGCCGGATCGGCGGGAACGGCTATGCCGAAACGGTCCGCGTCGGGATCGGTGGCCATGACGACATCGGCCTTTTTTTCCTTTCCCAGTTTCACGGCCATTTCGAGGGCCGCCGCCTCCTCGGGATTGGGAAAAGCCACCGTGGGAAAATCCCCGTTCCCCTCGCGCTGTTCAGGCACGGTCGTAACGGCGAGCCCCAGGTCCCCCAGGACCTTTTCAACATGCATCGCCCCCGTCCCGTGAAGGGGGGTGTAGACGATGCTCACTTCCCCTGCCTTTGCCCTGATAAGATCCGGCCTGAAAAGGCGGCTCTTGATCATCGCGTGGAAAGCCTCGTCCATTTCCCTGTCGATGAGGACGATAAGCCCCCGCGACAGCGCCTCGTCAAAATCCATTTCCCGTATTTCGCTCACCGCGTCCACCTCCCGGATGATCCCCTCGTCATGGGGGGGAATCACCTGGGAGCCGTCGTTCCAGTACGCCTTGTACCCGTTGTACCGCGGAGGATTGTGGCTGGCCGTCACGACAATGCCCGTATCGCAGTGAAGGCGGCGTATCGTAAAGGAAAGCTCCGGCGTGGGACGCAGGGCGGTAAAGAGCCAGGTCTTGATTCCGTTCGCCGCGAAGATAGCCGCGGCGGCCCTGGCAAAAACATCCGAATAATGGCGGCTGTCGTAGGCAACGGCCGCCGAAAGTTTTCCCTCCTTGGCCTTTTGGGGGAAGGTCAGGGCAAGATAGGCGGCAAGCCCCTGCGTCGCGCTCTTTACAACGAGGGAATTCATGCGGTTGTAGCCCGCGCCTATGATTCCCCGCAGCCCCCCCGTGCCGAATTCCAGCTTCCGGTAAAAACGGTCCTCCAGTTCCTTCCAGTCTTCCGCCTCCAGCAGCTTTTCCGCCTCGCCCCTGAACGCCCCGTCCTTTTCCCGGGCGATGTAGTCCCTGGCCCGTTCCCCGATTGTCTTTTGATCCATGCGGATGCTCTCCTGTTTGCCTGTTTTCAGTATAAAAGACCGGGTGGAAGGAAACAAGGGCTGAATGGCGGGGCTCCTGCATTTACTTTTCAAAGAGTACGGTAAACAAATAGTCCGGGTTCATGGCGGCAATGAATTGCCGTTTGGGACCGGTGATTTTCTTC
>JAIROE010000352.1 GCA_031257715.1 Treponema sp.
TGTTAAACAAGTCCATTATTCAAATTTGATAATATTGACCGGTTTACCGTTATACTTTTGGGTATTCCGAACTGGTGGAGTTCCATAGCCCCGCCGGCAGCGGCTTTTCTTTCTGTAAACAACGGGACATTGGCTTCAATCGGAGAATTATCACGCCGGCTTAAACAGGCGGGAATTGAAGTTCGTTAAAATACCGCCGGCCGCCTGCTCCCGTGGCAGGAGCGGAGCCCCTACTTCCCCACGGCGACCTCTTCCGCTTCTTCAAAATCACTTTCTTCGCCGTCAAAACGTTCGCCGCAGGCTTCGCAGGAAAGGGCCACCTTTTCCGGGGCGCCTGTCGCGGTGAAGCGGCGGCTCCGGCTTCCGGCCCTGTCGACAAGACCGGAAAGATCGCCTCCCCCCCTGAAGCGGAGAACGTTCACCATGAAAATGTTAAGCTTGTTCACAATATTGGGGGGAAGCAGATTGCCGTCAACCTCTACCGACAATATGGGGTAGTTGCGTTCGCGGGCCCAGGGGGTAAAAAGGCCCTCGATGACCCGGCCTATGAGACAGGCAAAGGGACTGATGTTGACAATGCCCGAATAGCCGTGCTCCATGGCCGCCGCCGCGGAACCGGATGAGACGGCAATCTCCGAATTGAGTTCCAGATTCACAAAGTGTTCCTGGGTGTACTTCATGATTTCGCGCATGTCGTGGGGTGTTTCGGGAATGAGACCGGTGGGCTCCAGAATCGAAAGTACCTTTTCCTCAACCGAATGTTTCCACCATTCCTCAACGCCCAGTTTTTTAAGATCCCGCCAGGGTTTGGAGAAAAGCCGCCTTCCGGGCTTCCGCAGTTTGATGAGTTTTTTCAGGGCATATTCCCGCACAAAATCGAGGTAGTGGATCCACTCGGAAATACCGGCCACCTTGACGGCGATGCCCCGCTCGCTCATGAGGTCTATGAGTTCCCCCACGGCAAAATCATCGCGCCTTACGTAGATTTCCCCGACAATAAGAACGCGGGGACAGGAGGCAAGCTTCCTTTTAAGCGGGATCTTCTTCACATCGTCCGCAACTTTTTGCAGCCCTTTCCACAACCCCGCCGGATTACGCTCCACCACATCCATAAGGGCTCTCCATGATTTTTCATAACCGGCAAGGGCCTGTACGGGATCGGAGGCGACCGCCTTGAGGCTGGTTTGTATGTCCTTGAGGTAGTCCGAAAGAACCACGCCCTTCCACATTTGCCTTGCAAAACCGGGGCCGAGTTCCGTGTAGGAATTATCCGCGGAAAGGATGAAGATCACCACATTTTCAAGGCGCATATCGCGGAAGAGATTCTCGTAGTACACATAATACTGGCCGGTACGGCACGGACCCGTGGTGATGGGCACAAAGAGAAGGTACAGTTCGTCCTTGCGGTACTTGTCGCTCATGAAAAACTGAAGGGCACTTCCCAGCACGAGGTGGCTGGGAACGCATTCCTTGCCCGATGCGTGGGCCCGCGCAACCTGTATGGTTTTGGCGGTCGCAACGGGCATGGCTTCGGCATTGATTCCAAGGGAGCGCACAGCGGCCGCCATATACTCGGTGGCGATGGCCCCCATGTTGGAAAGGAGCACCCGCACCCGTCTGTTCCCCGCAATGGGCACCTTCTCTCCTGTCTTGAGATTATCGATGCGGAGATCAAAACCGCCGCCGGCCTTTTTCTCGCTGACGAATTTCCACCCGTTGTCGTAACGCTCCCCTTCAATGGCAAGCTTCTTCGCGCGGTAACCGTCGATAATGTCAAGGAAGGCTTCCACCCGCGTATCGACGCCGGCATCGGCGGAATGGGAATCAAGTTCCAGCACAAGGAAGGGTTTTTGCCCCATCATCCATTTCAGGTAATGCAGGATAAAGGAATCAGGCGCGCATGAAAAATTGGTGATATAGGTGACGTAGATATTCTCTTCGTTTTTAAGGAGCTTCGCCGACTTGACATCCTGCTGCCCGTAGTACCAGTACATGTTGGGAAATATCTGTTCACCATCAAAGGGAAGTATGTCGAAGGGCACAATGGAAAAACCCCGGCTCGTAAATTTCCTGGGAATTCCCATATTGGCCTCCGGGGTGAAGGCATTGTAGGGCCGGCCAAGAACCGCGATCACGGGTCTGTCCGCCCGGCGGGCGTCGGCAATGGCCTCTTCGCCAAGCTTCTTTGCAGCCTCAAAATACCCGGTCTGTTTTGCCAGGGCCTTCTCAAAGGCCGTTCTGGTTTCCGCCGCTCCTATCCCAAGCCGCGCCGTCATGACGGTGAAAAGCTCAAAAGCTTTTTCGTCGCCGAATTTAAAGCTCACTACAAGGGGGAGAAAACGGTTTTTGTCGATTTCGGGAAAGGCCTTTTCGATGTAATAGGGAAGACTCTGGGTAATGGGGCAGAAATTGGCGTGGACATCTTCCTCATAGCTGGGCATGTCGCGGAAATGAGCAAGGAGCACATAGTCCGCGCCCTTGTTCAGGCAGTCCTGCACCGCCCCGTGCGCTATTTCCGCGGGGAAGCAGTAGGTCGATTCGGCCCGCGCCACACCCGCGTGGACCACCTCGTCCGAAAGAAAAGTCTTGATTCCCAGTTCATGAAAAAACCACGAATAAAGCGGGTACAGGGTATGCGTCGAAAAACAGCGGGGAATGCCTACGACATAGCCGCGCCTGCGCGCCGCAGGCTCGGAAGGCGCGGCATATTCCTCAAACAGGAGCTTCTGCCGCTTTTCAACGTAGTCAAAAACCGGCACGTCTTTGACGGCTTTGCGCATATTGGTGTACTTGTTACAGCGCCCGCCGAACATGTACTTGCGGCCCCCGCCGGCAGCGGACCCTCCCACTGAGAGCACCTGAATGGGGCAGCGGTTTTCGCAGGACTGGCAGGTAAAGACACGCTCGTAGCCGATTTCACGGCTGATGAGATCGTCGATAATCACGGTCCGTTCTTCCAGGAGGTCGTCAGCGTGTTTGCGCTTTGCCAGGAGGGCAACGCCGAAGCAGCCCATGAGTTCCGGCGAAGGGGGCACCAGGATTTCTTTGTCCAGGAGCATGGCGAAGGCCAGGGGCACCGCGGGGTTTTTGGCTACCCCGCCCTGCAAAAAGACCTTGCCCCCGATGGTCCGGTTCCCCACCACCCGGTTGAGGTAGTTGGCCACAATGGAACAGGCGATGCCGGCGGTGATGTTTTCCCTGGTGGCCCCCTGCTGGAC
>JAIROE010000032.1 GCA_031257715.1 Treponema sp.
TCAAACATGGGGAAGTCCACAATCCAGACAAATTCAAAACGCGGCGAAGAAGGATCGTGCCCGGCAAGGCCAAGATCATGTCCCAGTCTGGAGCGCACCGCTCCAAGGGCGGTATTGGCGACGCTTCGCTTTGCGTCGGCGGCCATGAGGATAAGGTCCCCCGTTTCGGCGCCCAGGCCGCCGGGGATCTCCGCCGCGTTGCCGGTGAAAAATTTGGCGACGCCGCCTTCAAGCGCGGACGCGGCGCCAACCTTCATCCAGGCAAGGCCCTTCGCCCTGTATACCTTCGCAACGGCTTCAAGTTCCTCTATCTGTTTCCGGGAACAGGAAGCGCCGCCTTTGAACACCAGCGCCTTTACCGCGCCTCCTGCGGCAATCGCGTCCTTAAAGACCGTGAATGTTCCCTTTTCGGCGTAGGGGCCAAAATCCTCAAGTTCCATGCCAAAGCGGAGATCCGGTTTGTCCGTGCCGTAGCGTTCCTGGGCTTCCTCGTGGGAAAGACGCCTGAAACTGGCGGGCAGTTGTACGCCCAAAACCTTCCTGAATACATGTCCCATGAGCCCTTCGGTCATGGAAAGAATATCATCACGCCCCGCAAAGGACATTTCTATATCGATCTGGGTAAATTCGGGCTGACGGTCCCCTCTGGCGTCCTCATCCCGGTAACAGCGGGCAATCTGAAAATACTTCTCAAATCCGGCGGCCATGAGAAGCTGCTTGTAAAGCTGGGGTGACTGGGGAAGGGCGTAAAATTTTCCCGGATAGAGCCTTGAGGGAACAAGGTAGTCGCGGGCGCCTTCGGGAGTGGACTTGATGAATGTGGGCGTTTCTATTTCGTAAAAGCCCTGGGCTGTCATCCATTCCCGCACGGCAAAGGCCGTCTCATGTCTCAGGCGTATTTTTTTCTGCATGGCGGCGGATCTAAGATCCAGGTAGCGGTATGTCAGGCGGAGATCCTCATTGGCCCTGGTTTCTTCATCAATCTGAAAGGGAAGCGCCGCGGATTTATTGAGGACAAGGATGCGCTCCGCGGCTACTTCGATCCCGCCTGTGGCCATTTCGGGATTCACCATATCGGAAGGGCGCGGCCGTACTGTGCCTTCCACGGCGATGCAATACTCGTTCCTGAGTTCCGCAGCCGCCGCGGCAAGTTCCGGCTTAAGGACCGGGTCCACCACCACCTGGGTAATGCCCCAGCGGTCCCTCAGATTAATAAAGGATATGCCGCCGTGATCGCGCTTCCGGTGTACCCATCCGTTCAGCACAACGGTCTTCCCCGCGTCGGTTCCCTGCAGGCCGCCGCAGGTAACGGTACGTTTCATGGTTTCCATATTGCCGCAATAATAGCACATTATTACAATTAGATCATGATGTGCAGGCGGCGTCCAGATCCATTAGAGTTGTTCAATAACTTCAGTTATTGAACAACTTCCGCTAAAAAAACGGTAGATTTGGCGGATTTTTGCAAAAATACGCCAAATCTGCGAGACTTGCAAGCTAACCGAAGGTTAGCAGACAACCAACCGGGTTGTTAAACAAGTCCATTCTTCTCCGAAGGCGGAGTGATATATGCAGTTTGAACTTACCGAAGCCCTGATCGACGACATCCTTTTTTCCATGGAGGATCAGGAAGGGGAATTTTTCATTGACACGGAAAAAAGCATAATCAGCAACATGGACGAATTCGACAATCCGATAGAGCCGGACGGAGACCGCTATCTTCCCATTCCCGACTGGGACTCCTCCAACGGGTTCAGGCTCATGGAACGCTTCGCCGCCCAGTTTCACAATCCCATAGTCCGGGGGGAACTTTCCGCCGCTCTGAACCGGGGCAAGGGGGTCTTCCGGGCATTCAAGGACATACTGGGGCGTCATCCCGAGGTAGAGCGTCACTGGTTTGCCTACAAGGAACGGGAGATGAAGAAGGAGATCCTCAAATGGTACAACGCCCTGCGGGAAGAATGGGGACTGGAGCGCATAGGCGGTGAACCGGAGGAAACCGGCGATCTGATTCTGGAAGATTTCCGCTTTCGGCCTTCCGGGGAAAGGGACAGGGCGGCGGCGGTAAAACTGCACGAACTCTGCCGGAGCGAAGCGGCGGATACGGCGGAAACTTTCGGCGCGGAGGAAGGTTTCCCCGGAGATCTCGCCCTCACCGCCGAAACTGTGGGAGGGGAATTCGCGGGGTGCATCTGGGGAATACGCCGGGGAACGTCTTTTCACATCGCCGCGCTTGAAATCAAACCGGAGTACCGGGGCCTGGGCATAGGCGAAACGCTCATTTCCCGCTTTCTGGAGCGGATAGACCGCAGGGAAACCGGCGTCATCAGCATTGAGCTTCCGGCAGGCTCTGAAAGTTTCTCACGGGTGCTGCACCGGAACGGCTTCCGCGCCGTGTCGGTACGGTATTGTATAAACGCCGAAAATATGCCATCCTGAAGCCGCATTATATTTTACGGGAAAACAGGAAAAAATCATGTCTCTGAAATTTGACAGGGAAAAAACAAAAAAAAATATCGCGGTAATTCTTGACAAAGTCAAAAATGAAGCGGATCCGGAAATTCTCAACAAATATCGCTCTCTTTTCAAGCGGGAAGTTTCCCTGTTCAGCCGTTCATACGTGGCGGCGTATCTTCTTATGCTTTACGAACAGGGAAATTCCGGGCGTTCCGCCAGGCACGGGGACGGTTTTTCCGGGCGGGGAACGCGGCGCCGGGAACAGGAACAGCCGGAAAATTTTGAAGGCCGGAGTAGTCACCGTGAAGGCGAAGAAAACCGGTATCCGCTTGCCGAAGAAGATTCAAAGTACCTTTTTATCAGCATAGGGCGGAACCGGCGCGTATTTCCCCGTGAAATACTGGGCCTCATCAACGCCAAGACCGCCGTTCCCAAGGAAGATGTGGGGGCTATCCGCATCCTGGACAAATATTCCTTCGTGCAGGTCAGGGACAGTTCGGCCGATGCCATTATTGAAGCCCTCAACGGAAAGCCTTTCCGGGGAAGAGTTCTGCAGGTCAATTACGCCCATACCCGCAGGGAAGCGTCTGAGGAAGAAATTCCGTCTGATGAAGACGCGCCGAATCAGGAAGACGGGACCGGGGTCGAAACCGCGTTAGAAAGCGGTCAGGAACAGGACGAAAATCATCCTGACAAAGAAAACATTTAGCCCTATTCCCGCAAGCAGAAGAACCCATGATATTATCTCAAGCGCATAGGCGGCAAGATTGTAACGGCGGGCCAGGACGGCGGGGCTGCCGGGCACCGCGCCGAATGTGACAAAGGGGTCCGCCGGTTCATGCGGAATTTTTCCGCCGGGAATGTCTCCGTCCGGAAGATCCTTGCCGCCGCCCTCGGGAACGTCAATGGCTCCGTAAACATACCAGATGCCCTTCTTCTTTTTTCCCCGCTCGGGAATTAAAAGCGGAATCCGCTCCCGCATTTCATCGCTCAGCGTTTCAAGACGGCACGAACCATACCACTCCCCGCCGGGAAGGCGGCAGACGCCTTCCCCTTCGGGAAGATACCGGAGAGGCAGCCTGACAAGATCCCGGTATGCCCTGAAAACCCGGGCGCGCCGCCAGAGACGGCGGTAGGCCAGGGTAAAAAGTACCCCCGGAGGAATAAGGGGAAAAAGCGGAATAAAGATTGCGACGAGAGATGTTATCACCGTAAGGCGGAAAGCGGGCCGGGAAAGAAAATTAAGGGCCATGAAAAT
>JAIROE010000040.1 GCA_031257715.1 Treponema sp.
CCCGTATCTTGTCGGGATTACCAATGCGGTTGTAGTGGGCCAAAACGTCAAGGGGAATGGAATACGCATAGGCAATTTCCGAAAGGGTTTCCCCCGGCCGGATGCGGTAGTCAAAATCGATGGAGCGGTCCGTTTCAGCGGTTCCCGCGCCGGTCTGCTCTTCATGGCCGCTCCATGCGGAAAGCGCCGCCCAGTCCTGATCCTCGGGGGGCAGCACCAGCATATCCGAATGGGACCCTTCCGGTACGGAATCCGCGCCGTTCAGTACGGAAACCATGTTGCCCGGCGGCAATTCAGGCGACATGAGCGCAAATGAAACAAGGAAAACCGCTCCGGCCCCAAGAAGGCCGGCACAGATGATAAAGGCGGCCCTGGGCACAAACAGATTGTTATACACCGCGCCGGCCAGTCCGCGCAGCAGATCTTTTATTCCGCCGGAGACGGTCCTTAAAAACCCGCAATCCGGCAATGTAACACGGAACTTCATATGCCGCAATTTTATACGCAACAGACCCCGGCGCCTTGCCGGTTTTTGATTTGCCAGTAAGCCCTCCATCACAAACGGTACTCCTCAATATATTATCGGATAATATATCACGGAAAAACAGTCTTGTCCATTATTCTGTTCTATAATTAACCGTTTATGGGAAGTATTTGTTGTTTTTTCCCGTCATTCCGCTTCCGTCTGAAAGTCGCTGTAAGAACTGCCCGATTCATTGCGGAACGGAATAAATTTGACGCCCATCCCGTTATAGACATCCCGCCGGCTCAAGGTAATGAACCCGTCGTCGGTCACTTCCTTTTTAACCTCCATGATGTACTGCCGGCTTGGGGGGCCCAGGGGCAGCACCATGATTCCTCCGGGTTTAAGCTGCTTGAGAAGGGGAGGGGGTATGTGATCAATGGAACATGTTACGATGATCTTGTCAAAGGGGGCGTATTTTTCCCATCCGTAATACCCGTCGTCCAGCTTGCGGTTTATGGAACCGTAGGAAGGATAGGATTTTTCCAGATCCCGGTAGAGCTGATCCGTTTCTATAAAAAGCGGTTTGATAATCTCTATCGTGTACACTTCGGTCGTCAGGTAGGAAAGTATGGCGGATTGGTAACCGGAGCCGGTGCCTATTTCCAGGACTTTTTCCCCCGACCGGATGTTCAGCGTGGTGGTCATCATGGCGACCACGTCGGGATCGGTGATGGTCGCCCCGTAGCCTATGGGAAGCCATGTGTCGGTGTATTCCATCCCCCTGTTGCGGGCCCGGACAAAATGCTCGCGGGGGGCAAGGAGGAAGGCGCGCAGGTCTTCCGTCCGCTTCAGTTCTTTTGAATTTTTGGCAAAATCTTCCGCCAGCTCCCACCTTTTTTCAAGAAATTCGGGAGAATCGCTCCGGTTGGCCCTCATCCAGGAAAGCCACGCCTCCCTGGTTTCTACGGGCATGGACTGGGCGAATCCCGGACCGTTGTACTTTCTGACGCCGGGGAGCGTTTCATAGGCAAGGCCGTATTCCGGGCTGTCCGTTCCCTTTTCGGCGGCTATCTTGGTGAGTTCCTCCACCGCCGACTGGGCCGCCACTTCCTCATAAGCCGCAACCCGCTCCGATTTCGAGGAAACCGCGAGAGGAAGGAAGAGGCCGAACAGAAACCCCAGCATAAGGCCGCTTACCATGATGGCGACACTGAAAGCGGAAACCGTCCGCTGAAAAAAAGCAAACATATGTATGTTATGATGATAGATTTTTGCCGAATGCCTGTCAATTGCCAAACGATAAACGGCGAAGCCGTTTATCGTTTGGCTGCAGGAGTTTCGGCTTTGCCGAAACTCCTGCAGCCCCAGGGCGTGAAATGCCGCAGGGAACGAGGAAGGCCGTCTGAACCCCTCCGTCCATAACGCGGGCGGCGGTTGTGGTTCGTCCGGTTTCAGGCTATACTTGTTTCTGATAACGACTGTCCATTTGGAGCGGTTTTTTCATGAGAAATACAAAACTGATTGCCCTGTTTCTGATTTCCGTTGCGGGAATATCTTATGAACTGTATGTCATGCGGATCTTCTCGGTCGGAGGCTGGTCGAGTTTCGGTTCGCTGGTTATTTCTACCGCTCTTTTGGGTGTAGGTCTTTCCGGCATTATTCTTTCCTTTATGGATGAATGGGTAAGGGAATACGCGGATAGTATCCTGTCCGTTATCGCCATTGTCCTTCCCCTGCTTATGGCCCTGGGAGTCGTCACCGCCCAGATGGTTCCCTTCAACCCGCTTTTGCTGGCCTCCGATAAACGCCAGCTCTGGTTTATCGGGGCCTACTACATCATTTACGGCGTTCCCTTCTTCGGCGTCGCCGCCTTTACCGGCATCGCGTTTATTGCCCTGCGGGAACGCATCATGCGCGTTTATTTCTGGAACATGATAGGTTCCGGCGTGGGGGGCCTTTTCATCATCCTCTTTATGTTCGCCCTTCCTCCGCAATACCTTATCCTCCCTATCCTGGCCCTTGTCATCGCCGCCGCCCTTTTTACCTGCTCGGGGGATGACGGCGAATTTCCTTTGGCTTGTCTTTTGGCCCTGATAGTTACCGGCCTGGGTTCAATCTTTCTTGTCTTCTTTAAGGGAGACATACGGGTGTCCGATTTCAAGGATATAAGTTCCGTGCGGAAGTTCGAAGATTCCAAACTGGTCCATCATTCCTACGGCCCCGGCGGGGAATATCACGTCTATGCCTCCCGGTATTTTCATTTTGCTCCGGGCCTTTCCGATAACGCGGCCAGCGAAATTCCCGTCCAGTCCTTTCAGCCTTACTGGGGGCTCTTTATTGACGGCGGAGGGCCCATAGGGATCATGGGAAGCCTCCGGGAAGAGGAACAGGCCTACATGGATTACCTTCCCATGGCCGCCCCCTATACCATACTCAATGAGCCCGACGTTCTGCTTGTCAATCTGAGCGGCGGCATCAACGCCCAGGTTGCCCGGTACAGGAAGGCCGCCGGCATCGATATTGTGGAGCCTTCCGCCGAAATGATACGCCTGCTGCGGGATGATCCGAATGTTTCCCGGTTCAGCGGCAGCCTCCTTGATTCCGAAAAGATCAGGATCGTACAGGGGGAAGGCAGATCCTACTGCGCGGCCCACCGGAACGCCTATGATCTTGTGGAGATAAGCCTGTGGATTCCATAGGCCTTTCCAACGCCGTAGGATACCCCATCCACGAAGATTTCAAGTTTACCGTGGAGGCGTTCACGGAGTATCTGGGCGCCCTTAAGGAGGGCGGGGTGCTTTCGGTAACCGTCTGGGATAATCTTACCCCTCCGCGGAACGTGCTCAAACTCCTTAACACCATCATTACCGCCATGAAGGAATCGGGTTTTCCGAAGCCGGAGCAGAGCCTCTATTCCTTCAGCCTCCTTCGATCCACCTCGACCATACTTGTCAAGAAAGGCCCCTTTACCGAGGTGGACATGTATTACCTTGACAATTTTGTAAACACCCGTTCCTTTGAATTCCTGTATGTCCCCGGCATGGAACTTCCCCTGCGCAACGTCAATATCCTCATGGGCGCCTACCGCAGCCATTTTGAGAACCGGCCGGCGGATGTGGAAAGCTTTTCCAACGCCGACATGTGCCGGGCGGCGATTCCGCGGTTTCTTTCGGACGGGGGAAAAGAGCTTGAAAAAGAGTACATCTTTGACATCAGACCCATACGGGATTCCCGGCCCTACTATTCAGGCTATCTCAAGCTTGAAAACCTTTCGCTGTACATGGATCAAATGGAGGATATTTCCGAGGAGTGGGGCTACCTGCTTCTGTTGGCCCTGCTTGTGCAGTCCTGCATCTTCGGCTTCATCGTCATCATCGTTCCCCTCATAGGCCGCAGGAAGGAGATTTTCCAAAGCGGGGGGGACATAGGCAGTACCATAGGGGTGATCTTCTACTACGCCGCTCTGGGGCTCGGGTACATGCTCATTGAAATTTACCTGATTCAGCGGCTCGCGGTTTTTCTTTCCAATCCCACCTATTCGGCGAGCATCGTCATTACCGTCATGCTGATATTTTCCGCCCTGGGGAACCTGGCGTCGGGCCCGGTCAAACGGTTCCGTATCTTTGTGGTCCCCGCGGCCTGCCTTCTTGCGGCGGCCGTCTTCTTCTTTTATATCTTCGGCCTTGACGGGTTCCTCGTCCCGTTCCGTTCCTCATCCCTTTTTGTACGGGTGCTCCTTTCGGCGCTGGTCATAGCCCCGGCGGCGTTCTTCATGGGGGTGCCCTGCCCGAACGGGCTGGACAGCCTTCAGGAAAACAGGAGCAATCTTATGCCCTGGGCCTGGGGGATGAACGGCGGCCTTTCCCTGGTTGGAAGCGCCCTGGCCCGTATCCTCGCCGTGTCAAACGGATTTCCCGTTCTCCTGGGCGCGGGAATCATTGTGTACATCCTGGTCGGCGCCCTGTTCCCGGTTAATTTGAGAAGGGGGTAGTTTATGATAGAGCCGCGGACGCTTCAGAAGTATTCGCTTTTCGGCGGAATTCCCGAAGAGGAGATACGGCGGATCCTTCCGCTCATGGAACATGAGTCTTACGGGCCGGGGGACGACATCATTGTCGAAGGCCGGCGGAACGACAGGATCCGCTTTATCCTGGAAGGGAGGACGGCGGCGGTAAAAAACGGGATCATCCTTTCCGAGTTCGCCGAAGGGGATGCCTTCGGCGAAATGGAAGTCCTTGACATGATGCCCTCCGCGGCCACCATCAAGGCCCTTTCGGGCGTCAAGGTAATGTCCATCTCCAACAAGTCCCTGCGGGAAATTTACCGGCTGGACATCAAGGTTTTTGCCCTTGTTATCATGAACCTCGCCCGGGACCTTTCCCGGCGCCTCCGCCATATGGACGAGAAGGCCGCCGGAGCGGAGCGGGATCCGGTCTGAAGTCCCTTTTCTGAAGCCCCCGCGGCGGCGGGGCCGCGGTTTTCATTCGAAAGTCTGGTTTAATACCCCGGAGCTCTGCTCCGCGGAGGCTCATTTGGCGGTAAAAATCCATTTACCGCTTCCGTCTTTGGCATAAACGCCGCCCCGCATGTCATTCTGGTCATAGGTATAGGTAAACGAGGCAAGCGGCGATATTTCATTGCCGTTTTCATCCGTCAACGTCAGGCCGGCCATGCCGCCAAACACAAAGGCCGTCGAGTCCTCCGAACTAATCGCGCTTTGTTCCAGTTCCACTCCGCTTCCGATACTGATTTTCGTAACCGGGTTTCCATTAAAAGCATATTCTCCCACATATTTTACGCCCGGAGGAAGAACCAGTTCGGAAATATCATGGTTCGCAAAGGCTTCATTGCCGATGGATGTCAGGCTTGAAGGCAGGCCGATTCGGCTCAATTTTGCGGGTTCACCGAAAAACGAGGATGACAAAATCGCAAAAGCCTCATTGCCGATGGAACGAAGCCCCTGGGGCAGGGTCAATTCGGTCAAATCGTTATAGGAAAAGGCTTCATCCTCGATGACAGTGATTCCCTGGGGAATCACAAGGCTGCGCAGTGAATTTTCGGCAAAGGCCCCGGCCCCGATGGCAGTTACCGTTCCGGGAATTTCCAGTTTGGTCAGGCTGTTTCCCGAAAAAGCCCGGGGGCCGATTTCGGTCAAGCCCGCAGGCAGCGTAAGGGCCCGGACGTTTTTATTCTCAAAGGCGCCTTCCCCTATGACCGTGACGGGAATGTTGTCAATACTCGCGGGTATGCTGATCACGGTGTTTGTTCCGGTGTAACCGGTAATGATAATATGCCGGCTGTTTCCCGTCCCGGCAATCCGGTATTGAAAGCCTTCCTGCTCTCCGCCGGGACCCCCGGCCTCCGCCATCGTGTCCCCGGCCGGAGCCGCGGCAGCGGGTATTGTTTCATCCGCGGGTATTGTTTCGGCAACAGGTTTCGTTTCGGCCGCGGGTTGTATGGGAGCGGCCTCATTTGCCTTCTTTTGTTCCACAACCGGCGCGCCTTCTTCGGCGGCGCTTGCTTCAACAGACACGGTCTCCGCCGTTACGGGTTTCGCGTTTTCCTTTTTTCCGCAGCCGGTAAAAACCAGCGCCGCAATTACCACAGATGCCAAAAAATTGATCTTCATCATAGTTCTCCTTTTTCTCATTAGAGTTGTTCGATAAGCTTTAGTTATCGAACAAGTCCATTGTTTAGAAAGCTCTAATCGCCCGGACTTTGGCGGTATCGGCTCCGTAATTTTCCGTTGCCCGGCCGGATTTAAATTGAAAGGAACAGTGCATGTTGCTGTTGCCGGCGGTGGATGACCAGTAGGCCGTTTCCGCAAAATCCCCCAATCCCTTTGTTTTGAGGTTTTTATACATCAATTCCAGCTCGCCGGCGCTTGGAAGGAACCAGTCATTAACTCCCCCGTGTTCAAGTTCATCACAGTACAGAACGGCGTTTCCCTTTATATTCTTCTTCTTCATGGCCTCCACGAGATATTGGGTATTCCTCTTCCCGGTTCCCACCGCGGGAGAAGTTTCGGCGCTAATCCCCGTACCCCATTCACGGTTTGTTTCGGTCTGGACGGGAGCCGCTTCCAGATAGCGCCAGCCCCCCGATGCT
The DNA here is from genome assembly GCA_031257715.1 of Treponema sp. Next base: position 6,575 of record JAIROE010000040.1, read on the forward strand.
CTCCCCTTGTCGTAAAAAACGATTCCCCCGGCGGGCCCCCGGTCGCCGATCCTGTAATCGCCTCCAGTGCGAACCGCGGGCGGCGATCCGGGCGGCGGCTGCCTTTGGGAAAGGAGAAAAGCGATCTGATCGTCGGCCCGTACCATCACCGAAGCGCTTGCTTCAATTACGGCGGTGGAAACGTTAACGGCCTGTACCCCGAGACGGTAATTGCCGCCCGTGCCGGTAAAAGAGCCCGTTATGATAAACCGGACGCCGAGCATCTTTCCTATGGCCTGGATCGATTTGTCACTGATTCCGCCGGAGAGCTGCAGTTCCTGTTCCTTTTTAATGGCGTCAACATTTTTTCTGTCGATCATCAGGAGCGTTTTTTTGTTGACCAGATACTCCGTCAAATCTTCTTCAATATGATTCGACAGAGGCCCGGAATCCGAATCAATCTTGAATACCGTCGCCGCCGCATTCCGGGGCAGGCCGGCCTCAATGGCGCTTCCCGCCTGCCGGATCGCCTCCGGGAGAGCGAGGGTCTGGGCAAAGACCCCGCCAATTCCCCAAAACAGCATCACCGCACCCCGTAAAGCCATGCACAGCGGTATTTTTTTCATGCTTTGGCTAGAACGCCCTAATCGGCCTGACCTGGAAGCTGGTATAATAACCGGCGGGGACCCCTCTTCTCCGGGCGTAATCTCCGTAAAAATCGTAGACCCACACCACGTATTCCCCCTGATCATCAATATCGCCGGCCAGTGAAGAAGACCAATAAACGCGCATAAATTCAAAGTCGCCCAGGCCGTTTTGCCAGAGATTCTTTTCCATAAGTTCCAGTTCCTCAATGTCCGGCAGGAACCAGTCCTTAAAACCGTCATAGTCAAGGGATGCACAGTAAGGAGCCGCGTTGGTGGGGACCCCCATGCTGTCCCGGTAGTTCGCTTCTATCGCTTCAAGAAATTCCACAATGACGGCGGTATTTTTTTTGCCGCTCCCCATGGCGCTGGACAGGGGCAGTTTGTCCGAATTGTACTCGACGGCGATCCAGTTCAGCGTTGTCTCAAGCTCCTTTGGCGCGGCTTCAAGATACCGCCATCCGTCGGTGACTTTTCCCTTGTCGTAGAACACTATCCCCCCGGCGGGCCCCCAGTCGCCGATCCTGTAATCAGGGCCGGATTTTTCCGTGGGTTCACGGCGGGCAGGAAGTTTAAGGCCCCCCGCGGTTTCCCGCTCCGCCGGTTTGTCTTTTTCCATCAGGAAACTGATCTGATTGTCCGCAAGAACCACCGCGGATGATTGGGTTTCGATAACCGCCGTAGTTACGTTGATGGTCCTTACCCTGAAACGGAAAGTCCCCCCAAGGTTCGTGAAAGACCCCGACACAATATACTCGGCGCCGAGCATCTTTCCGATGGCCTGCATTGATTCATCGCTGACATCCCCGGAAAGCTGGAAATTCATCTCTGAGCGGATCAGGTCCAGATTTTTTCGATCGGTAATGACCAGTTTCCTGCCGTTTACCAGTCTGCCGGTCAATTCCGCTATGATGTGATCCGCCAACGATTCCGAATCCGAATTGACATTGAGGACCGCCACCCTTGAGCCGCTTTGCAGAACGGATTCTATGTTTTGGGCGGCATCCTGAACCGCCTTGTCCAGAGAAACAGAATCACCCGCGGACTCC
>JAIROE010000074.1 GCA_031257715.1 Treponema sp.
AATGAACTGCCCCGCCATTATTGGCGGAGAAATTAAACCACCCCGGAGACTCTCCCGCGCAAGCGGGCTCCCGGGTATCAGATCCCCCTCCCCCCGGTAAATGGTATAGTCACTTGGCCCTTTTACATGGTATAATGAATTTGAGCTTATGTATAAAAGTATTTACGACGCACCGGTCATCTCCGCGTTTATCAAGGTTTTCGGCTGCTCCTTTTTACGAAGGACGGGGGCCGACTGCACGGTAAAGCAGCTGTATCATTTCTTTTTCCGCCAGTACCGCGCGGCGCTGCAGCCCGGCCTCATCCCCGTAACTCCGGTGGATCATCCCCTTGATGAAAAAATCCCTTTCACCCCTTCCTGGGTCCATGTGTATCTTGACTTTGTGGCGTTCTGGCTGCGCGTCATCAGTTTCCTTCACCATACGTTCGGGCGCCGTTCCAACAGGGCCATTAAAACCCTGATCCTTTCGGTAAGGCGAATTTACCTCAGCGCATCCAGAATCTACAGGAGGAACCTTTCCACTACGTCGCGGCCCTTCTACATAGTCCGTCCCCATTTCTTCTTCATCCATCTCCTTGATCCGCATCTTTTGTGCATACCGAGCCTGCACGTGATGGTGGTGATCAACGCCCATATACAGTTCAGGGACATCGTGCGCGGCATGGGACGGGAGGGGGAATTTTCCGGCCAGACCGAAGAGCTCAGGCGCGGCGCCATCGCCATTACCGAATCGCTTCTTTATGTCAAGCAGCACAGTATCAACTGCGTCGCCGCGGCGATGTACGTCCTTACCTGCATTGACAGACGGCTTTTTCCCGAAGAAGAGGCGGAAGCCTTTGCCTCACAGCTTTTCTCGGGCGCAGGCGCCGCGCCGGCCATGCCGAAGACAAGCATCCCCGAAGAAGACGGCTGTGCGGTGCGGGAGCATATTTTGTCCACGTACCGGCGTTTCGTTGAGGAAGGACGCGGGGCGAAAACCTGGGATGAGCCGCTGATTGATTTTCTTCGTTCCCTTCCGGGGAAAACAAATAAAGCACAGGAGGCTTTTAATGAAAGATATTCGCAAAAACGGTGAAAAAAGAGACGGGACGGCCGTTTCCCGCGTAACGGGACCGGGAGGGCGGGAAGCGACGCTTCTTGAAAACGAAACGATCCGCGTCATGATAGACGACCAGGGAGGAATGATTCCTGAACTGTCGGCGGTTCGGGGGAAGAGCCGTGTCAACGCCCACTGGCTCCCCTGGTTCCGCTCAAATTCGGGGAGGCCCTTCGGCGCGGAGGAAGAGCGGTTCTGGAAGGCGGGCCTTCTCTACCACCTTGCCGGAAATTTTCCCTGCGCACCTACTTTTGGCCCCGGCGTAAATCCGGGCGGCGTGGAGCTTCCCGTCCACGGATGGACGGCTAACCGCCCCTGGCGGTTCGTCACGGCCGGAACCGACGGGGAAAGCGGCGCGGCCTTCGCCGTTTCCGTCATGGAAAGTCCCGACGCCGCCATGCCTCTTTCGTTCAAAAAAACGGACGCTGTCATACCGGGCGAAAGCGTCCATTACGCAGGCCTTGAAATAACGAACAGGGGAAACGGCGATATTGAAATATGCTGCGGCTGGCACAACACGCTGGGGGCGCCTTTTCTGCAGCCGGGCTGCCGCATTTCGGGGGCGGCCACCCGCTGGAGCACCCCGCCAAAGGGGGGCGAGTTTGACGAAACGACGCGGCTCGCGATGGGGGCGGAATTTTCCTCGCTCGCCGAAGCGCCCCTTTCAGGCGGCGGCACGATCGACATTTCCCTCGTTCCCGGCCCCACGGGCTATACCGATTTTGCCTCCGGCGCCATTCCCGCTTCCTCGGCGCTGGGCTGGTCCGCCGTCGTCAACCCGAATCTCGGCCTTGCCTACATCTGTTTCTTCCCGGGAAAGGCCGCCGCGGCGGAAGATGACATCGTCCTCCGCTTCAACGATCTCTGGATGCAGTACGGCGGCCGGAATTTTACCCCTTGGGCCCCCTTTGAAGGCGGCACCGATTTTACTTATTGCCTCGGTACGGAAAACGCCGCGGCGGCCTTCGCGTATGGTCTTGACTATTCGCGCAGGGTAAAAGAACTGCTGGGCGCCCCGGCCGTCGTGACCATTCCGGCGGGAAAAAGCAGAACTCTCCGCTACGGGACGCTCTTTGCCCCCTATGGTGAAAGGACGCTCGACGGGGGAATCGCCTCCGTCGAAGGCGGAGGGGGATCGCTCGCCTGCGGGGGAAAAACCGGAACGGTCCGTTTTGGCGCGGACGGGGAATTCAGGGTTCTTAAAAAAATTTCATAGGCTTTCCCAAAGGCCGTCCACAGGGAATCGGGAACGGGAGGCGGAGCGCATACGGTGACGGTTTCCCCCGTTTTGAAAACGGGAAAGGAAAGTGACCGGGCGTGCAGCCGTATGCCGCCGCCCTTTTCGCTCCGCCGCGCGCCGTATTTCAAATCTCCCTTGATGTGGAGATCCAGCCGGGCAAGCTGCGCGCGGATCTGGTGGCGCCGTCCCGTCAACAATTCAATTTCAAGAAAAAGATAGCGCTCTCCCTTTCCCACAATACGGTAACGGAGGACGGCCCGTTTCAGGGCCGGCCCGGCATGGTCAAAGGCGGCGCTTTTCGACATCCCCGCCCTGATCCAGTGCACGAGTTCGGCGCTTTGGGGAATTTCCCTGCCGGGCATTTCGACGACGGCCCAGTAAATTTTTTTGACCCTGCCCGGCATGTCCCCTTCGGAATGCTCCGCAAAGGTCCTGCCGAAAAAAGCGAGGGCGTCTCTGTTCCTCGCAAAAAGAACGCACCCTGAAACGGGAACGTCAAGGCGGTGCACGGCAAAGACGGGGCCGCAAAGATGATCTTCAAGAAGCCGGGGCAGATCCTTCATGCTTGAAGGAGAAGCAAGAGGTTCGGCCGATTCCCCCGGCGCCTTGTTCACCACGGCGCAGTCATCATCCATAAAAATTATTTCCATATACTTATTCAAGAAGCCCAAGCCGTATTTTTTCGGCGACTATGCGCTCCGCGGATTTGCGGAGGCCTTCCCGTGAAAGCCGCCCGTCCTCGAGGGCGGCAAGTATCGCGGCGTGCGTGCGCCGCAGGGTGGAAGGCCATGCCATGATCATGTCCGCCCCCGACGCAAGGGAAGCGACGGCGGCGTCCTCGGGGCCGCCTCCCGAATCGCGGACCGCGCCCATTGAAAAATCATCGGCAAGAATGATGCCCCTAAAGCCCAGTTTTTCCCTGAGCCATCCTTCCATGACCGCCGGGGAAAGGCTCGCGATGCGCTCCCCGTCCAAGGCGGGAACAAGCGCATGCGAAACCATGACCGCCGGAACGCGCATCTCCCTGATGAGCGCGGCAAAGGGCCGCGCCATTTCCGCCAAAGCCGCCGCGTCTCCCCCAAGCACCGGGGAGGCCCGGTGGGGATCGATTCCGGTATTGCCGGGGAAGTGCTTTAACGTGCAGGAGATTCCCGCCCGCCCCATGCCCCGCATAAAGGCCGCCGAGGCGGCTTCGACAAAGAGGGGATCTTCCCCAAAAGACCGGCCTTCAAGAAAAGAAAAATTTTCGGCGTTGAGAACCTCCGCCACCGGGGCAAGGTTCACCGTGATCCCCAGTTCCCGTATTTCTTTCCCCGATTTGAAGGCGGCCTCCTCAAGCGCCAAAAGCGCCGCCTCCTTTCCGTCCCGGTCCGCCAGCTCCCGCCAGAAGGCGGCGGCGGGAAGACGCAGGATGCCGGGACCGAAGCGGTCCACCGGGCCGCCTTCATGATCCACCGCGACAAGGGGAGGAATACCCAGGGGAGAACCTGCCGCCCCGATAAAGGCGGCGCATTCGGCAAGAAAGGCTTTTGCCGCTTCCTTTCCCGCATCCAGATTGTACCTGAAGAGCATGATCCCGCCCGCCGGGCAGTCCCGGAAAAGCTCCTTCATGGCGCCGCCCAGGCTCCGTCTCCCGTCGACGCCCGCAAGGATCACCTGCGCGGCAAGGAGCCTCTCGTCAAGCGTGGAGACAATGGCGGCGGCGCGGGCCGCATCTCCGTCTTCGGCATCCGGGTCCGCCCACACCCGGCCGCCTGGCGCCAGAAACACGGAAAGGAGGACGGGGAAAAAAACGGAACACGGCACGGTACGGCGCTTCATCAGGCGGCGTTCCGCCCCGCGTCATGAACGGGAGAGCGGCGCTTTATCAGCCTGAACGACCAGTACATCATGTTAAGGAAGATCCCCATAAACAGCGTCAGCCCCCAGGCGCGCGGATAATCCGCGGGGTTTATCACCCTGTCGCCTATATCGCTTAACACAAGAAACGGTTCGGTCATAACGTCCCAGCTGTTCCATCTGAGATACCGGCCGAGGTAGACGCCGAAACTTCCGGCAAACAGCAACGCCGTTGAAACAAGGGTAACATACCCGCGTTTCATCATTTTCTCCAGTATTCCTTCAATGTCCCACAGGCTCAGAAACCCGAAGAGCAGCCCCGTCCAGGCAAAGGAAAGGATGAGGAGCGCGTCAAACCAGATTGACATTGACGAACGAAGTTTGAGGTGAAACAGATCGGTCAGTATATACGGCGCGTTCGGAAAGAAGAGCAGCCAGAAAAAAAACAAAACGGCAAGGGCGATTTTTGATTTTTGTATCCCGGGGCTGACAGCCCTGAATGTGGTAAGCCCCCAGGGAACAAAGGCAAGAAACAAATTCCAGTTAAGAAAAAGAAAACGCCGGCTGCCCGTGTAAAGGCACCTGAATACCGAAAAAGAAACGCAGAGCAGCGACAGCCCCCCCATAAACAACGCTTCCTTGAAGCGCTCCGGCCTCTCCCGAATCTTTATCATGACCTGCCCGCCCTCTCCATTGCCTGTATTTTCTATAAATTTTATTGTAATGTATAGTACCATGCGGAGCATGTATGTCTCTTAACTGGAAAGAAATAGACCTCATTCTTTCCGAACTGGACCTCGAGGGACTTCAGATTCAGAAGGCGGTACAGAGCGCCTTCGACGTGCTGGCACTGCGGCTCTACGGGAGGGGAGCGTCAAAGACCCTGCTCTTCTGCCTCAGCCCCGGCGCCGTCCGGCTTCACGAAACATTCAGGGCCGTCCCCAAAAGCGACAGGCCCCTGCGCTTCGCCGAATTCCTCAATTCACGTGTCGTCAACGGCCGCATCGAAAGCGCGGGGCAGTTGGGGGATAACCGCATCGTCCGTATCGTCATACGCCGGGGCGATTACAGATTCAGGCTTTACGCGCGCCTTTGGTCCAATGCCGCCAACATCATCGTCACGGACAAAGAGGGAATGATACTGGACGCCATGCGGCGCCTTCCCCGCCGCGGTGAAAAGAGCGGCGGCCGTTATGCCCCGGAAGCATCGTTTTCCCCCGGATCGCTTTCCCCTGGGGCGGGAACGGCGGCGGACGGGGGACGTAGTTACGAAATCAGGGAATTCCCCCAGGACGGCCTTTCCTTCAACGAAAAAATAGATGCGTGGTACGCCGAACACGGGGGAATGCTGTCCCTTGAGAAGCTGCGTGAACAGGCCAGAAAAAGCTGCGAAGGCGGCATGGGGCGGATTGCCGCCTCCCTTGAGAGACTCAGGGAAAAGGAGGCGGAGTTTTCCGCGTCGGGGCAGCTCAGGGAATACGGGGACATCATTCTTGCCAATCAGGACGCCATACGGGAGGGGGATGAATGGCTTGAGGCGGAAGATTTTTACCGGGGCGGAAAAATCAGGATAAAGCTCGATCCCGGAAAAAGTCCCGCGGCCCAGGCGGAAGCGTATTACGGGCGTTACCGCAAGGCAAAGAGCGGTGGAACTGAACTTCGGGCGGAGATAGAAGCCGGCGAAAGGGAACTGGCGGCCCTGGGGGAACGTCTTTCCCGCCTGCTTGAAGAGGACAATCCCCTTGTCCTGCAAAAGCTCATAAGGAACGGCGGAACGGGACCGGAACCTCCATGGCGCCGGGCCTCCGATACGGACCGGAAGCGGCCGGGGCTTTCCTTCAGGCGGCGTGACTGGCTTATCATGGTGGGACGGGACGCCCGGGAAAACGATGCCCTTCTGCGCCGCCATGTAAAAGGGAACGACATCTGGCTCCACGCGAGGGACTATCCCGGCGCCTATGTGTTCATCAAACAGCATTCGGGCAAAACCGTCCCCCTGGACATACTCCTTGACGCGGGGAATCTGGCGATCTTCTATTCCAGGGGCCGGAATGGCGGCGAAGGCGATCTCTTCTATACCCCGGTCAAATACCTCCGCCGGGTAAAGAACGGGAAAAAAGGTCTTGTGATTCCGGCGCAGGAGAAAAATCTCCATATAAAAACCGATCCGGAACGGCTTGCGGAACTGGAAAACTGCCGGATAGAAAAATAACGGCGGATAAACGGC
>JAIROE010000179.1 GCA_031257715.1 Treponema sp.
CGCGTCGCCCTGATCCCCCCTTATCTCCCGAATCACCGCGGGGGAAAGGAGCCGTTTAAGCCCGTCTTCAACCGCCGTTTTGTGGTAATCGTTATAAAGCTCATAACGCGCCTGCAGCATCTGTGCCGCGGCGTTTTCATCCACATCGACGGTTATTTCAAGCGCGCCTTCGCGCTCTCCCCTGTTTATGGCAAGTACGCGGTGGGGCTTGATACGGGAAAGGGCTTCCGTGTAATCCCAGTACATCTTGTAGGTGGAGGCGTTTTTGACCTCTTCACCGCCCTTTCCCTTTACGATGATACGCCCGTCTTTAAGATAGAAAGCCTTGACGGAAGAGCGGTTGCCCGAATCCAGCGAGACTTCTTCGGCGATTATGTCCATCGCGCCCTGGAGGGCTTCGTCAACGGAAGCGGGTCCCGCGGGCGCCGCGTCCGCCGTTCCCTCCGCCGCCGTACTCACCGCGTCCGCCGGCGCCCTGACGAATTCGGCGGCCAGCTTTTTCAGGGGCTCTGTTTCAAGCCTCTTCATTGCTTCGGCCAGCGGGCCAAGCCCCATTTCGGCGGCCAGCATGGCGCGCGTTTTCTTTTTTCTTTTGTAGGGGCCGTAAATATCTTCAAGCTCCGCGGGGGCGGCGGCCTTCATGATGTTTTCATAGAGGCTTTCGGTAAGGCGGCCCTGCCCGAAAATGGCCCGGATAATTTCGATGCGGCGTTCTTCAAGATTCTTCCCGGCATTATAGCGGTGTTCTATATCGCGGATTTGAACCTCGTCAAGCCCGCCGGTTTTTTCCTTGCGGTAACGGGCAATGAAGGGTACAGTACAGCCCCCGGCAAGAAGCTCCACCACGGCCGCGGCCTGGGCGGGGCTTCTGCCCAGATCAAGGGCAATCTTTTCAAGGAGGGCGGCCCCGTCAACAGCGAGGCCGCCGATACATTCTTCGGTAAGTTCCATGCCGCGAAGATCCCCCTAAAAGCCGGCGGCGTCGGGGTCCCCGGACGTTTCTCCAATGTCTGTAAGCGCGGCGATGGCTTTCACGTCCGCCTCGGACATTTCAAAATCAAAGACCCTGGCGTTTTCCCTGATCCGCTCCGGCGTTATGGATTTGGGCAGCGGCAGGTACCCCCGCTCAAGGCTCCAGCGTATGCAGACCTGCGCTATGCTTCTTTTGTATTTTTCCGCGTAGCCTTTTATATCGGGGGATTCAAAGATCCTGCCGACGCTGAGGGGACTGTAGGCTTCAAGCAGAATGTTTTTCCCCCGGCAGTAATCGACGACTTCATCCTGGGTGTCGCCGGGACAGAGGCGTATCTGGTTGACCAGAGGAACAACGGACGCACTCTCAAGAAGGGCGTCGATGTGATGGCCGCGGAAATTGCTGACCCCTATGGCGCGGATTTTCCCCGCCTTGTACAGCTCCTCAAACGCCTTCCAGGTTCCCGCGTTTGCCTCCTTCCAGTTTTTCCGGAACATGATCGGGTTCGGCCAGTGGATAAGGTAGAGGTCAAGATAATCCAGCCCCAGCCTTTTCATGCTTGCGTCGAAAGCCGCGAGGGTTTTTTCGTAGCCATGTTCGCTGTTCCACAGTTTCGTGGTAATGAAAATTTCCTTCCGGGGAACGCCGCTTTCCCGTACCGCCTTCCCGACACTTTCCTCGTTGCCGTATATGGCCGCGGTATCAATGTGCCGGTAGCCGGCCGCCAGTGCGGCCTTTACCGATTCGACGGCGATCTTTCCGTCGGGAGTCTGCCAAGTTCCGAACCCTATGCAGGGAATCTCCACGCCGTTCGCAAGCCTGTAACAATCCGTCAATGACTTCATCTTCATATATGCCTCCTAAATAAAGTGCCGTATGCTTTTGTCTTCCTGGAATGCGTTAAGCCGCGCCGCGGCGCAGGAACCGAAGGAACAGATCATCACATCCAGAAAAGCGCCGACCGCGGCAAGGTAAAACGCCAGCGGTTTAAGGAAAAGATAGCCCGTTTCAAGAACGCTGCCGTGACCCGTGCAGAGCACCGCCAGCGCGATGTAGGCGCCCTCCCCCGAATGACGCGCCAGAAAAAACGAGATGATGATGGCGCGGAACGTTATGATGAAAATGTCGGCAGGGGCCATGTCCAGGCTGGAATAGGATTTCGTTATCACAATAAACGCCGCCGCCGCGACCATCGCGCTGCCCGCCCGTCCAAAGGTGGTAAAGAGGGCAAGCGTAACGGCCCCGGATCTGCGGCGTATCCCCAGGTTTTCCTTGAGATGCCGTTGCAGCACCGGCAGGGTGAAGTTGATGTCGCCCGAAAAGAACGCCGCAAGCGCCGGCCCCAGCGATCCGTACAGCGCCGCCCACGGGTTGATCCTCGGCTTGAGCAGATACAGGAACAGGGGCAGAATGCCGAAGCCGAGTATCACGCTGAACACACCCAGGAGGACGACAAGATCGCCGAACATGTTTGACGCAAGGACGGAACGGAAACGGAAGGCCCAATAGGCCGCCAGCACTATCATGACGAAGCCCAGGATCTCGGAAAAAAAAGACGCGACATGGTAGAAGATGCGCGACAGCGAATCGATGATCCCGATGACCGGCTTTGTGTAGCTGCGGTCGTAGGAAAGCCCCATCGCCAGAAAGAAGGCGAACACGCAGACGGGAAAAAGATAAGTCC
>JAIROE010000044.1 GCA_031257715.1 Treponema sp.
TTCGCGTTCGTGGTGTTCCAGGGCGGCAAGGCTGACCACCAGGGGAAAATCGAAAGACTTGAGCATGTTAAAGCTTAACACCGGATGGGTAAGGATTGCCTTGTATTCCTGGGGGTTAAGCGGCCGTTTGTTAAGGTACACCTGGGGGGGCAGCTTGATCATGCCTATCTCGTGGAGCAATGCCGCCACTCCCAGCTCTATGAGCCTGTGGTTGGGCAGCTTCAGGTAGGATCCTATGATGATGGCGATGATGGTGGAACGGACGGCATGTGAGGTAAGGTAATTCTGATCATCGCCGGGCTCGGTGTTTTTTTGGACCCGCATAAGGAAACGCCGGTCTTCCCTGATTATGTCGCAGACCGTCTTGATCTTTTCCGCGACGGAACTAAAACTCAGTTCGTTTTTGATCGCCACCTGGGTAAAAAGTTTCTCTACGTATTTCTGGAATGAAATGTAGAATTCCCCGGCCCGTTTGATTTTGTCCGCGTCGCTTGCGGCCATTCCCGCGGGGGAAAGGTCCGCCTCCTCGGCCGCCGTCTCTTCGGCAACGTAATCTTCCCGGGGCTCCCCCTCGCTGCGAACTTCCCTGAATTCCCAGTTCCCCAGAATAGTGATCAAGTCCCGGGAAAAGGGCATTTCAGGCGCGGCGATGACAAACCGGTCGTCCAGATAAACAGTCTTGGTGAAGTAGCTGTCCGGAGGAATTTCCCCAAGAGTATAATTTTTCATTTCCGCCCCTGTTCCGGCGCCGCGCACCTCTCATCCATTGTTGACGTATCCTCCATCTTTCTTTTATCATGACTTTATGGTATAGTATAGGAGTATTCCGGTTGAAATTCAAATCTGTTTTTATCATCTTTAACATACTCATCGTTTTTTTTCTGCTGATTATGGTGTTTATGCCCCTTTTCATCCTGGGGCCCGGTTTTGCCGCGGGGTTCTGGCGTTCCTCCTGGCCCCTGGGCGCCATACTGATTTCGGCGCTTGCTTTTCTCGATGTTTTTTACGCTTTTAACCGCAGGTTGTACCGCCTCCTTGAACGGGAGGACTGGCCGGCGCTTGCCGATTATCTTGAGTCAAAAGTGATACGGAAGGGCCATTATTCATCCCGTCTGGTCCGGCTTTTGGCCAATACGTACCTCGTAATGTCCGATTCCGCGGCCGTGTTGAGTCTTGAAAACAAGACCGCGCTTGCAAAACCTTCCCTGATTGAAAAAAACGCCCTCGTTTTCGGCGCGGTCCGCATTCTTTCGGGCGACACGGCGGGGGCGGCGAATTTTTTTTCCCTCAGACTGGAAAAAGAAGCGGGAAAGGGCAGGGACGCCCAGTGGATACGCTGGTCCTACGGTTTTTCGCTGCTCCTCTCCCGGCAGTTTGACAAGGTTGTCCCGGTTTTCAGGCTCATGGCCCTTGAATCCTCTGACGCGCTAATCGCCGGCCTTTCCGCGTATTTTCTTTCCGGCGCCCTGCGGAAGAATTCCGAAAATCCCCTTGACTGCGAGGAAGCCGCCTTCGAGGGCAGAAACCGGGTCAGGGAATCGCTCAAGACGATTTCGGGCTGGAAAAAGGAAGCGGCCCGAATAGAAACCGAAGTCCACGCCGCCATATTGCGGAAATATCTTGACGAAGCCGGAAACTGGCTTTTTGAATCCCGGTAGGTTTGTATGAAACTCCATGAAAAATCGGCAAAGCTGAACGACGTCTGCTACGACATACGCGGACCGGCGCTCAAGGAAGCCAAACGGCTCGAATCGGAAGGCTTCCGCATCCTCAAGCTCAACATAGGCAATCCGGCGCCCTTCGGCTTCAACGCCCCCGACGAGATCCTTCACGACATCATCGTCAACCTGCGCGAAGCGCAGGGATACGGCGATTCGCAGGGGATCTTTCCCGCAAGGAAAGCCGTCATGCAGGACTTCCAGTCCAAAGGCGTCATGGACGTGGGCGTGGACGACATCTACATAGGCAACGGGGTAAGCGAACTTATCGTCATGTCCATGCAGGGCCTTCTGGATTCGGGGGACGAGGTGCTGGTGCCCATGCCCGATTATCCCCTGTGGACCGCCGCGGTAACCCTTGCCGGCGGCAGGGCCGTTCACTATATCTGCGATGAAAGTGCGGACTGGAGCCCCGATGCCGCAGACATCAGGTCAAAAGTCACCGCGCGGACCAGGGCCATCGTGGTGATCAACCCCAACAATCCCACAGGAGCGGTGTACGGCCGCCCCGTTCTGCAAGAGATTGGCCGCGTGGCGCTGGAACACGGGCTCATCGTCTACAGCGACGAGATCTACGACCGCATCGTGTACGACGGGGTAAAACACACGCCCATGGCCCTGGTGGAACCGGAAGTCCTTACCATTACCTTTAACGGCCTTTCAAAAGCCTACCGGGCGGCCGGATTCCGGGCGGGCTGGATGGCCCTTTCGGGGAACAAAAATGCCGCCGCGGGTTACCGCGAAGGCCTTGACATGCTTTCCAACATGCGGATCTGCTCCAACGTGCCCGCCCAGTTCGGCATACAAACCGCGCTGGGAGGCTACCAGAGCATCAACGATCTGGTGCTTCCGGGGGGAAGGCTCAAAGAACAGCGGGATATGGCCGTGGACCTTGTCAACGCCATTCCCGGCCTTTCGGTCGTGATGCCCAGGGGCGCCCTGTACTGCTTCCCCAAAATGGATGTCAAGCGCTTTAACATTACCGACGACGAGCGTTTTGTCTTTGATCTGCTTAGGGAACAGCACATACTCCTTGTGCAGGGTTCCGGCTTTAACTGGAAAGATCCCGATCATTTCCGCATCGTCTTTCTTCCCGACAGGGAAACCCTTTCCGCCGCCATGAGGCGGCTCGGCGTTTTTCTGGAGCATTACCGGCAGGGGGCATAACTCTTCGAACAAAAAAAAGACGATGCGCCTGGACGTCGAAACGCGCACCGTCTGATTTTCAGGGGGGATTACCCTCCCGTCTTTTTTTTATCGGCTTTGTTTTTGGGGAACTTGAG
>JAIROE010000279.1 GCA_031257715.1 Treponema sp.
TTTCCCATCGTCAACATACGCTGCGTGATCAACGACGGCCAGAGCCATCCGGTTGACTCTTCGGACATCGCCTTTCAGCTTGCCGCCATCGGCGCTTTCCGCGAAGCCTACGGCAAGGCGAAGCCCTGTATTCTGGAACCCATCATGAAAGTCACCGTGGAAGGCCCGACGGAGTTTCAGGGGAACATCTTCGCCTCCGTCAACCAGAGGCGCGGCATCATATCGGCGTCTACCGAAGACGGAACTTTCTCCCGCGTGGAGGCCGAAGTTCCCTTGAGTGAAATGTTCGGCTATTCAACGGTGCTCCGCTCCCTTACCCAGGGCAAGGCGGAATTCACCATGGAATTTGAAAAGTACGGGAAGGTTCCGCAGGGTATTTCCGAGGCCCTTGTCAGGGACTATATGGAGAAGCGGAAGAAAGAAGCCGGCCGGTAAAATCGTTTTTGGAGGAAGAAATTGGTAAAGAAAGAATTGGTGCAGCGCAGTCCGGTGCGGATATTCGAGAAGTCCATCCACGGAGGACTCAAAGCGGGGGAGATAGGGATCATCGCGTCCCAGAGCGGGGTGGGCAAGACATCGGTGCTTGTGCAGATTGCCCTTGACAAACTGCTTCAGGAAAAAAAGGTAATACACGTCTCTTTTAACCAGCACAGCGATTATGTGCTTGCCTGGTATGCGGACATTTTTGACGAATTCACCAAAAAGAAAAACCTGGAGAACGCGGATGACGTGCGGGATGAAACCGTGAGGAACCGCGTGCTGATGAATTTCAACCAGGACGGCATCACCGACGATCAGATACAGAGGAGCCTCAAGGCGCTGATAGTGGACGGCGGGGTCAACGCCGAAGCCATCATCATAGACGGCTTTGATTTTTACCGCTCGGGAAGGGAACGTTTCGGGAAGGTAAAGGAATTCGCCCGGGAGATGGGGCTTGAAATCTGGTATAGCTGCACGGTAAAGGGGAAAGGGCCCTTTTATGACAGGAGGAATATCCCCCTTGTCATTGGCGATTACGCGGATCTTGTTGACGTGATAATCGTTCTGGAGCCAAGGTCCGATCATATAGAACTTTCGGTTCCCAAGGACCGGGACACTTTTAATCCCGAACACATGGGTCTGCGGCTTGATCCCAAAACCCTTCTTATTCTTGAAGGAAAATAAAATGGCCCTCTATACCATGGCGGAGATTCTTGCCGACGCGCAAAAGCGCGGCTACGGGGCGGGCTTTTTCAACGGGGTAAACCTGGAAATGATCCGCGCCTACATACGCGCCGCTGACGACTGCCGTTCTCCGATCATCATTGGAACCGCGGAAGGCCTCCTGAAATACAGCGATTTTGACTGGCTTGCTCCATTGCTCCTTGACGCCGCGAAGAGGGCGAGGATTCCCGTCGCCGTTCATCTGGATCATACCTATACTTTTCAGACCATCATGCGGGCCCTCCGCGCGGGGTTCGGTTCGGTGATGTACGACGGATCGCTTCTGGGTTATGAGGAAAACATACGGGACAGCGCCGAAATAGCGAAGGTAGCGCATGCCATGGGGGCCGGTCTTGAATGCGAGCTGGGCAAGGTCGGCGGCCTTGACGAAGGAGGCGGGGTCAAGGGCGGGAACATCTACACCGATCCCGGCCAGGCCGCTGAATTTGTCGAAAGATCGGGCGCCGATTTTCTGGCCGTCTCCATAGGCACCGTTCATGGGGAGTACCACCAGCCGCCCAAGCTGGATCTTGAGCGGCTTGCCGCAATCCGCCTGAAGGTGAGTCGCCCGCTGGTTCTCCACGGCGGCAGCGGCCTTTCGGACGATGATTTCAGGAACTGCATAAAGGGAGGGATCTGCAAGGTGAATATTTACACCGATATTATTACCGCCGCGGCCAAGGTACTGAAGAAGGAGCCGCTTCCGGCCTATACCGATGTGAATGAAGAAGCCGAACAGGCCATGTATGAGGCCGCGGTGAAGAAGCTTCGGATTTTCGGCAGCGACAATAAATATTAATCATGAAGAGGAAGGTGCTCTGCGCGGGCCTTGCGGTGTGCGATGTTCCCCTTCGGCCCATTCCCAAAACCATCTTCGAAAAAGATATCTGTTTTATTGAAAACCCTGAAATCTCGACGGGCGGGGATGCCCTTAATGTGGCGATAACCCTGTCCAGGCTGGGTGTTCCGGTGTCTTTATCCGGCCTTGTCGGCAGGGACGCAAACGGCGATTTTATCATAAAACGGCTTGAGGAACTGGGGGTTGATGTCCGGGGCATGGGCCGCCACCCCTCCCTGGGCACGGTCGTTTCCTACATTTTAATAGAACCGGGCGGAGAGCGCCATTTTGCGCTGAACGACGCGCTGAGTGCCGTGTTTGATTATGCCGATATTCCTTCCCATTTGATTGATGAGGCGGACATGGTTTATTTCGGAAGCGCCATGTGCATGAAAGCCATGGACAGGGGAGGGGCGGCGGCGCTTTTCAGGCGGGCCCGCAGTCTTGGAAAAACCACTCTGGCGGATACTTCGTGCAGCAATCCCGCCCTGGGTTCGGCCTGCTGGCGGGAACTCCTTGACCCCATGCTGCGGGAAACCGACGTGTTCATGCCCAGCTACGATGAAGCCGTTGTTTTGACGGACCGCGGGGAACTATCCGGCATCAGGGATGCGCTCGCCTCCTGCCGCCTTAAACTGCTTGTGATAAAGCTTGGGGCAAAGGGCTGCTACATCACGGACTTCAGGGACGAATGGACTATCCCCGCTTTTGCCGAATTTAAGCCTGCCGACACGACGGGAGCCGGAGATTCCTTTGTGGGCGGCTTTATCCGCGGCCTCCTTGAAGGCTGGCCGCCTGAAACCGCCGGGGTTTTCGCCAATGTGGTGGCCGGCTTCAATGTCACGAAGCTCGGCGCGACAGGCGGAGTCCCCGATTTTGATACCGCCTTCCGCTATGCCGCGGAACACGGCGGCCCGCTCTTTAACCCGGACCGGTAAAACCCGAAACTCCGCCCGCCGTCAACCGGCCGGCTCTTTTGCGAAAGCGCGGCGGTAATTCCGGCATGGGCTATGCGCCGCCTGTCTGTTCCGAAAAAGCGTACAAGTTCCGCCGTCAAATTTCATCCCGGAAAGTGTGAAAATCATCAAAAACATGAAAAATTCAAAAGATCGCAAAAAAAGCTGAAAAAAATCGAAAAAAACCTCAGGGCGAGCGCATATAAATTATGTTGAAGATGTTTCGGTCAAGACTTTAGCGGCGAAAGAGGAATGAAACAACAACCGCTCCAAGTAATCATCAGACCGGGCCATTTGTTTCACCCGGCTTTTCACAC
>JAIROE010000327.1 GCA_031257715.1 Treponema sp.
CCCGATCCTGTGCTGCAGCAGATAGAGATCCCCTCCGATTACACCAACACCGCAAGCGACGCGTTCAGGGCGGTCAGCCGTTACTGGGACCGGGTCCAGCGGCCGGAACAGCTCATGACGGCTTTTATCAACGCCTTCCGGGTTCTGACCGATCCTGCGGAAACAGGCGCCGTGACGGTCTCCCTGCCGCAGGACGTTCAGGGTGAGGCATACGATTACCCGGAGGAATTCCTGGCCAAACGGGTTCATCATCTGGAAAGGCGCATTCCTTCAAAGGGCCAGTTGGAAAGGGCGGCCGCGATGATACGGGCGGCAAAGAGACCCCTTGTTATCTGCGGCGGCGGAGTACGGTACTCGGATGCGGGAAGAGCCCTGGAAAAATTCTCCGCCGCTTTTCACGTTCCCTTTGCCGAAACGCAGGGGGGAAAGGGGACTGTGCCTTGGGACAATCCCTATAATCTTTCGGGAATAGGCTCCACCGGTTCACTTGCGGCAAACCGCGTCGCGAAAGAAGCGGATCTCATTATTGCCGCGGGAACGCGGCTCGGTGATTTTACCACCTGTTCAAAATGGCTCTTTCAAAACGAGGAGTGCCGTATTCTTGGAATCAATGCCGCGTCCTTTGACGCGTACAAAATGAACGGGGAGCCTGTGACCGCCGACGCAAAATTAACGCTTGAAGCGTTAGTCCCGGAGCTCGCGGGATACCGTTCGTCATGGGGGGGGCGGATTGAGGAAGTCCGAGGCGAATGGAAGACTGAGGTTGACGCCCTTTACCGCGAAGATGTTCCCCCGGGTCCCGGCGGCTCCCTCCTTTCGCAGGTGAGGGTGCTGGGGGAACTCAACGAGAGACTGCTCCCCCGCGACGCGGTCGTTGTCTCGGGTTCAGGCTCCATACCCAGCGACATGCAGCGCGTCTGGCGCGTGAGGACGCCGGGTTCCTATCACATGGAATACGCCTTTTCCTGCATGGGCTACGAAGTGGCCGCCGCACTGGGGGTCAAAATCGCCTCTCCCGAAAAAGAAGTTGTCGCAATAGTGGGTGACGGGGCCTATGCCATGCTCCACACCGAACTTTTGACGGCGGTTCAGGAAAAAAAGAAAATAATCGTCGTGGTTCTTGACAATTCAGGCTTTCATTGTATAGACAATCTCCAGCAGAGTCAGGGCATCGGCCATTTTGGCAATGAATGGAAAACGCGGGACGAACAAACGGGCCTCCTTGAGGGAAAGCCCGTGCCGGTTGATTATGCCAAAAACGGCGAAAGCTGGGGGGCGCTCGGGCTGCGCGCCCGTACCGTCGGGGAACTTGAAGCGGCTGTAAAGGAAGCTCTTGCCGCCCGCGGGCCTGTCGTCATTGACGTGAAGACCGCCGCGAAAACCATGACGCACAGCTATGAAAGCTGGTGGCGGGTCGGCACCGCGGAAGTGTCGGAAAATCCCGAAGTTGAAAAGGCGGCAAGGGAAATGGCCGCCGAAGCCGCAAAGGCAAGACGGTTTTAGGGAGGCTGAACATGGCGAAAGGGAAAACGGGGAAAGGCGGAAACATCAGGCTTGCCATTGCCCCCATAGGCTGGACCAATGACGACCTTCCCGGGCTGGGAGGGGAAATCCCCTTTGAGCAGTGCGTCAGCGAGATGGCGCTGGCAGGTTTTGAGGGAAGCGAGGTGGGAAACAAATATCCCAAAGATCCGAAGATCCTTGGCAGGGCGCTGGCCCTGCGGGGACTTTCGATCTGCAACGCGTGGTTCAGTTCTTTTTTAACCGTAAAGCCCTACAGGGAAGTGGAGGCGGCGTTTATCAAACACCGGGACTTTCTGTCCGCTATGGGAGCCGGAATCATCGGCGTTTCGGAGCAGGGCCGTTCAGTTCAGGGAGAGGACAAACCCGTTCTTGACGCCAAACCCGTCTTCACCGCCGGGGAATGGGAAAAACTCTGCACAGGCCTTGACAGGCTGGGAAAGAAGGCCGCCGAAAAAGGGATGAAACTTGTGTACCACCATCACATGGGGACGGGGGTTCAGACCGCTTCCGAAATAGAAAGGCTCATGACAAATACCGCCCCCGAATATGTCGGCCTCCTTTACGATACGGGGCATCTCCTCTTTTCGGGGGAGAATCATCTTGATGTGCTTGATATGTGGATTGGCCGCATAGGACATGTTCACCTGAAAGATATGCGGGCGGCGGTTCACAGGAAGGCGGTGAAGGGAAAATGGTCCTTTCTCCGGGCGGTGAAGGAAGGCGTGTTTACTGTTCCCGGTGACGGGGTCCTTGACTTCACGCCGGTTTTCAGGGCGCTAAAAAAGGCGAAGTATTCAGGCTGGTGGGTAGTGGAAGCCGAACAGGATCCGGCAAAGGCAAATCCGCTTGAGTACGCCATCATGGCGCGGAACTATATCAGGGAAAAAGCCGGTTTGTAATGAGGAGGTTTTAGCATGAGCGGTGCGGGAAAAGGTCCCCTCCATGAGATGACGGTAACAGGCCCCACGGAATTCTGGAACGATTCATGTTCACAGGCGGAATTGTCGTCGGCAATTGAATACGGCGCGACAGGCGGGACAAGTAATCCCACGATAGCGGGGCAGGTGTTAAAAAAGGAATTTGAAACATGGAAGCCGAAAATAGCCGAATTTATCGGGCGGAATCCCGCCGCGGCGGAGGATGATATCGCGTGGAAAATCATGGAAGAGATCACCGTGAACGCGGCAAAACTGCTGAGGCCCATTTATGACAAAAACGGGGGACGCAACGGACGGCTTTCAATTCAGACCAATACCAAATTCTACCGCGACGCGAAGGCGCTTGCCGGGCAGGCCCTCCATTTCAATACCCTTTACCCCAACAACAACATCAAGATCCCCGCCACCAAAGCCGGAATCGAGGCCGCTGAGGAACTCTCGTATCAGGGTGTGAGTATAAATGCGACGGTGTCTTTTACCGTTCCCCAAGCTGTTGCCGTCGCCGAGGCGGTGGAACGGGGAATGGACAGGCGCAAAAAGGCAGGAAAGGATGTTTCGTCCATGAGCCCGGTCTGCACGATTATGGTCGGGCGTCTTGACGACTGGCTTAAGGTCATCGCCGCCAAAAAGGGAATCATTACCGATCCGGGATACCTTGAATGGGCGGGGGTTGCCGCGGCAAAGAAAGCCTACAGGATCTACAGGGAACGGGGATACAGGACACGGATCCTCAATGCCGCGTACCGTAATCATTTTCACTGGTCGGAATTTATAGGCGGTGAGTTGTCCATGACGATTCCCTACGAGTGGCAGAAGAAATTTAACGCTTCCGATGTTGAAGTGAAGAACCGCATTGATAATCCCGTTGATCCTGAAATTGTCACGGAGCTTGAAAGAAAATTCCCCGATTTCCGCCGCGCCCTGGACGAGAAGGGAATGAAGCCTGAAGAATTTGACTGCTTCGGCGCGACACGGAGGACCCTGCTTGCCTTTCTGGAAAGCTACGGGGATCTTGTGTCGGTGATAAGGGGCATCATGATAACGAACCCCGATATCGGGGGCGAATGAGCCTCTGCGGAGTATTAAACCAGACTCCCGAATAAACCGGGAAGGAGAAGATGATGAGCGAACCCTTAATAATAAGGCCCTTTATCAGCGGACAGTTTGTGGAATCAAAGACGCGGAAATACACGGACGCCTGTGATCCCAGCACCGGCAATGTAATAGCCAAAGTTCCCTGCTGTACGAAGGAAGAAGTAGAAAACGCAATCGCCGCGGCAAAGGCAGCCTTTCCGTCCTGGAGCGCCACGCCCGTCCTGAGGCGCGTACAGGTGCTCTACAACCTGCGCGATCTTCTTGTGCGGCACATGGACGAACTTACCCGCCTTGTCGCCCTCGAAAACGGAAAGGCCTGGGAGGAAGCGGAAGGGGATGTCCTTAAGGCAAAGGAAGGCACCGAACAGGCGATATCCGCGCCTTCGCTCATGATGGGAGAGAGCCTTGTCGACGCCTCGACCGGTTTTGATTCGGTCCTGTACCGTGAGCCGCTGGGTGTTTTTGCCGGCATTGTTCCCTTTAATTTTCCCGCGATGATCCCCATGGGCTGGATGACGCCCCTGTGCATAGCCTGCGGGAATACGATAGTGATTAAAGCGGCCACTTTTACCCCGCAGTCGTGCCTGCGCATCGCGGAATTGTACAGGGAGGCGGGACTTCCCGATGGGGTTGTCAACGTCGTAACCTGCTCCCGGAATGAGGCGGAACTGTTTTTGGAGCATCCCGATATAAAGGGCGTGAGCTTTGTCGGTTCGACACAGGTAGGGCTTCATGTGTACCAGACCGCCGCCAAAAACGGCAAGCGCGTTCAGGCCCTCTGCGAGGCCAAGAATCACGCGCTTGTTCTTGAGGATGCTCCCGTTGAAAGGACCGCCGCGGGCATAGTCAACGCCGCCTTCGGCTGCGCCGGGGAGCGTTGCATGGCCCTGCCGGTTGTCGCCGTACAGGAGAGCATTGCCGACAGGCTTGTTGCGGCGATAGTTGAAAAGGCCAAAAACATAAAAGTTGGCCCCGCGTATGAAAAAACCACGGTAATGGGACCGGTGGTAAACGCGGCCCACAAAAAATTTGTGGAAGACTGGATACAGACGGGAATTGACGAAGGCGCCAGGATCGTCCTTGACGGGCGGAACTTCAGGGTACCCGGTTATGAAAACGGCTTTTACATAGGTCCCACGATTCTCGATCACGTTACGGCCGGCATGACCTGCGGCGAAAAGGAAATATTCGGTCCTGTTCTCTGCGTGAAGCGGGTAAAGGATTTCGCGGAGGGCCTTGCGGTCATGAACGCCAATCCCTTCGCAAACGGTTCCGTCATCTTTACCCAAAGCGGTTATTATGCGCGGGAATTTGCCCGGCATACGGACGGCGGCATGGTGGGGATCAACGTGGGAATACCCGTCCCTGTGGGCATGTTCCCCTTCTCGGGCCACAAGCGCTCCTTCTTCGGCGATCTGCACTGCCTGGGCAAGGACGGTTACCGTTTCTACACCGGGACAAAAGTCGTTACAACCCGCTGGTTTGATGACGGTGAAAAAAAGGCGGGAAAGGTAGGTACCTGGGACGGTACGATATAGCGTCGTCCGCGGGGCCGTTTGCCTTGCCGCGCCGCGTTTTTCATGATAAGCTGAATCATGGCGCGCATAGGGCACCTGCTGGCGGATCATGTTATAGATCCGCAAACAGAAATACTTATAGTGGGAACTTTTAATCCCCGCACCCCGGAAAACAAGGCGGATTTTTTTTACGGCAGGCGGCAGAATCATCTGTGGAAGCTGCTGCCTCTGGCCTTCGGCTGCCCTTCCTTAAAAGGGAAAGGCAGGGAAGAAAAAATATCCTTCATGAAGGAACGCCGCGTTGATTTTGTCGATCTTGTTTCCGAGGTTGACGTTGAAGATCCCTCCGATTATGACGACCGCTATATTGACGGCAGGGTGGTCAAATGGAAAGATGTCATTGGCGAAATCAAAAAACTTCCCCGCCTTGGAAAGATCTGTTTTTCAAGAAAAACGCCGGGAGGAATTCCCAACATGATAAAGAAAGTCAACGAGATAAAAAAATACTGCGAAGAAAGAAACATTGCCTTTGGCCTGTTGGCAAGTCCCGCGCGGATTTACAGCGGAGAAAAACAGGCGGAATGGTCCGCGTTTTTTAACGGAGACCCGGCATGAAGAAACGCATTGTCGTCATAGACGGAATGGGCGGCGGCATAGGCGCCGGCCTCATCGAAAAAATAAAACCGGTCGCGGGCGGAGCGGAGATCATTGCCCTTGGCGCAAACGCCGTTGCCGCCGAACGCATGGTAAAGGCCGGGGCCGGCCGCGGCGCATCGGGCGAGAACGCCATCATGGTTTCCGTCGCGCAGGCCGATTTCATCCTCGGTCCCATAGGCATCGTCATAGGCAACAGTATGCTGGGGGAAATTACCCCTGCCGTTGCGGGGGCCATCCTCGCCGCTCCCGGCGAACGCATTCTTGTCCCCCTGCAGAACGAACATTTCATCCTTGCCGGCCTTGAGGCACAGCCCCTCTCACACGCCATTGAAAGAGCGGTGGAACTGCTCAGGGAAAGGCTTGCGGGAGACAATTCCCCGCAAAATCATTCTCCGCATACTTGACAAAAGCTTTTCCGCATGCTTGTATGAAAGGGCCGCATGAAGCGGCTTTCTTCCCTGGGGATGAACTCCATGTAATTTTTCTATCCGCGCCGTGCCCGAAAACCCGTTCACGCGGGGAAAATTCACGGTAAGGCGCCGATTTACCGTTCCTCGGGAGGAATATGTGACGCCAGATGAAAAATACCGGCGGCTTCTGGATCTTATCGCGGCAAAGGGGAGCGCGGCGGTCGCGTTTTCGGGCGGGGTGGACAGTTCTTTCCTCTGCCATGCCGCCGCCGCCGTGCTGGGAAAAAACACGGCCGCCATTACCATTGTATCCCCCATGCTTCCGGCAAGCGAGATAAAGTGCGCCGCCGAAGTCGCCCGGCAGGTGGGCATTGAGCACATCCTCGTGGAGGAATCCGTCATAGATGAAGCTGTCGCGGCAAATCCGCGTGACCGCTGTTATCACTGCAAAAAACTGGAATTCGGCCGCATACTGGAAGAGGCAAAAAAACGGGGCCTTGCCGCCGTTCTTGACGGTTCAAACGTTGACGATACGGGAGATTACCGGCCCGGCCTCAAGGCCCTCGAAGAGATGGGGATCATGAGCCCGCTCAGGGAGGCGGGTCTCGCAAAGGAAGAAATACGTTCCCTTTCCAGGCGCTTCAACCTTCCGACATGGGACAAGCCCGCTTTCGCCTGTCTTGCTTCCCGCATTCCCTACGGCGAAGAAATAAACAGCGGGAAACTTTCCCGCATCGAAAAAGCCGAAGACGCCCTCCGCTCCTTCGGCCTTCGCCAGTTCAGGGTACGTTCCCACGGCGATATTGCCCGCATAGAAGTCGCCCCCGAAGAACGGCGGAAATTTTTTGACGAAGATACGCTCGACGCCGTTTCCCGCGCGGTTAAATCCGCGGGTTTTTTATACGCCGCCCTTGAACTTGAAGGCTACGTCATGGGCAGCATGAACCGCGCCATAGGACGCGAAGTCCCCGCGGCAAAGGAAAAGGCGGAGGTTTTATGAAGACCCTGCATTTTGACTGTTTCGCCGGCATTTCAGGCGACATGATTCTGGGCGCCCTTGTGGATTTGGGGGTAGATCCCGCCGCGCTTGTACATGAACTTGACAAACTCGGCCTTGAAGGCTGGAACCTGAAATTCCACCGGGAGGAGCGGAACGGGATCACCGGTACCCGCGCCATTGTGGATACGGGCGAAGATCGCCACGAACATCACGAGCATCATCATGATCACGAACATCATCACCACGAACATGAACATCACCACGAACATGAACACGGTGATTGTCATGAGCACACTCATGAACATGCCCATAATTCATGGAAGGACATCCGTGAACTGCTGGAAACATCCGGTCTGGGCGGGGGAGTGAAGAAGCGGGCGCTTGATATATTTTCCCGCATAGCGGATGCCGAATCCCGCGTGCACGGGGTTCCTGTTGACGAGATCGCCTTTCACGAAGTCGGCGCGCTTGATTCCATCATAGATATAGCGGGCGCGGCCGTCTGCCTTGACATGCTTGCCCCCGATCTTGTCACCGCAAGCGAAATTGAATTGGGCGGCGGTACGGTTACATGCGCCCACGGGGTTTTACCCGTGCCCGCCCCGGCGACGCAGCTTCTCGTTCAGGGGCTTCCTGTAAGGACGGGAGGCTTTGACAAGGAGATGACCACTCCCACGGGAGCCGCCGTGCTCGCCGCCTCCGTGGATCGTTTTATTGTTACAGGAGAGGGGAGCGGTATCTTCAGGGAAATTAAAAGCGGAACCGGCATCGGAACGCGGAAAACAGACAGGCCCAACGTGCTTCGCGTGTCTCTGCGGGAAAGCGGCGAAGGCGTCTGCGGGGAGAACGCCGAACCGCTTGTTCTTCTTGAGGCAAACATAGACGACATGACGGGCGAAGCGCTGGGTTTTCTCATGGAACG
>JAIROE010000043.1 GCA_031257715.1 Treponema sp.
ATTTCCGGCTGGTTCCTCCTTTTCTTTTGTATCTTCTTCGGCATGATCTTTGGCGACGCGGGTTACGGCCTTCTCCTGTTCCTCGCCGGCGTCATTATCGCGGTGAAGACTTCAAAAAAGGGAGTGCCGGCGGGGATCAAAATGCTTCTCCTTTTGAGTATTTCCAACATTGTCTGGGGGCTTATTACCTGTACGTGGTTCGGCATTGATGCGGCGAAGCTTCCCGGTATTTTAAAGAGCGTCTCGATACCGGCGATTTCAAACGCCGCCGCCGCCGTTTCTCCCGGCGCCAAGGCGATAGTGGATCAGAATCTGCAGATCGTCTGTTTTTCCCTTGCCCTGTTGCAGCTCGGCATCGCCCACATCAAGGGTTTTTTCAGAAACATTGGCGCGGGATCCCTCAAGTGCCTTGCCGAGCTGGGATCGCTGGGCATGCTGGCGGGAATGTTCAACGTGGTGCTTGCCCTGGTGGTGAGCAATGCCGCAAGGCGTATTCCTTTCCTGCCTGTGT
This sequence comes from Treponema sp., assembly GCA_031257715.1. Next base: position 512 of record JAIROE010000043.1, read on the forward strand.
CTCTGTACCTTATCGCCGGCGGTTTCGGCCTCTCGTTTATCTTTGCCGGTTTCGAGGGAAACATACTGAAATCGGTTCTGGAAAGCTGCAAGAACATCATTTCCGTGGTGCTGGGCGTTACCAATGTGTTTTCCGATATTATGTCCTACATCAGGCTCTGGGCGGTAGGGCTTGCGGGAGCCTCCATTTCGGCGACGGTGAACGCCATGGCCGGCCCCCTGCTGGGGAATTTTCTCATATTCCTCGGCATCGTTCTTCTGGTATTCGGTCACGGCCTGAATATAATTCTCAATGTGTTGTCGGTGCTTGTTCACGGAGTCCGTTTGAATACCCTGGAATTTTCAGGTCATTTGGGACTTACCTGGTCGGGCACTCCGTATAGACCGTTTTCAAAAACGGAAAAGAAATAACAGGATTGTTCAATGGCTTCAGTTGTTGAACAATCCCGATGTATGGTCCGTTTGAGGCGGATTGTAAAATTGAGGGAGCATAGGAGTCAGCCATGAATTTAGGATTATTGGGCGCAGGTCTCGTGATGGGTATTGCCGCGGTAGGTTCGGCAATCGGAATTGGTATTGCCGGTCAGGCGGCAATCGGTGCATGGAAAAAATGTTATATCGCCAACAAGCCGGCGCCCATGACCCTCATAACCTTTGCGGGCGCGCCGTTGACCCAGACCTTCTACGGGTTTATTCTGATGGGTCAGATGAAAACCGCCGCCGCGGCCAATCCTGACGGCGGATGGCTTTATCTGGGTTTCGGCCTTGCCTCCGGCCTTGCCATGGCTTTTTCGGCCATTGCGCAGGGGCAGGCCGGCGCTGCCGCCGCCGATGCACAGGGGGAAACCGGCAAGGGCTTTGCCCAGTACATCTCCGTAGTAGGCATCTGCGAAACCGTCGCCCTCTTCGCCATGGTTCTTTCCATGACCAGCCTGGGCTGATTTAAGGGAGGATCGGGGCTTCTCCTTTTCCGCCCTTCATTGTGTCAACGCGGGTTGTAAAAGCAGGCGGGTTTGATCATGTCGAACCCGTTTTTCTGGGCGGCGGCCATCCGGTGGTCATACAGACCATGTGGAAGGATCGTTTGTCCGCTTCGGATCTTGATGGAAAGGCCGGAGAAGATACCGTCGCCCGGATTGAGGGGCTTAAAGCCATGGGCTGCGGCCTTCTCCGTTTTGCCGTTCCCGATGAGGCGGCGGCGGAGCTTGTGGGACGCCTTGCCTCCATGGTTTCACTTCCCCTTTCGGCCGATATCCATTTTGATTACCGCATTGCCCTTCGCTGCCTTGATTTTCCCGTCGCCAAGATCAGGATTAACCCCGGCAACATAGGCGGACGGGAAAGGGTCGATGCGGTTCTCGCCAAAGCCGCGTCAAGGAAGGTTCCCATCCGTATCGGGGTTAACGCGGGAAGCCTGCCCCGTGATCTCAGGGACGCGGTGAAAGGCGGCCTTGACCGGGCCGATGCGCTGGTGAGGGCCGCCGAACGGGAGCTTGCCGTGTGCGACGACTTCGGTTTTCATGATGCCGTCGTTTCCATGAAGGCCTCGTCAATGAGCGAGACGGTCAGGGCCAACCGCATGCTTGCCTCCCGTACCGGTTCTCCCCTCCACATAGGCGTCACCGAGGCGGGGCCCCTTGTCGCGGGGGTAGTGCGGAATACGGGCGCTATTCTTGCGCTTCTGGGTGAAGGCATAGGGGATACCATACGGGTGTCCCTTTCCGACGCCATGGAAAACGAAGTGATCGCCGGGCGGGAAATTCTCGCCGCCGCCGGGGATTTGTCCGGGGCCGTTCCCGCGGGCCGTTTCGGGGGCGGCGGGGTGCGTATTGTGTCCTGCCCCCGCTGCGGCAGGCACGGTTTTGACACCCTGGGCTTTACCGGGCGCTGGCTTTCCCGCCTCTACGCCATGGACAAAAATGTCACCGTGGCGATCATGGGCTGCGCGGTAAACGGCCCCGGAGAAGCGGCGCACGCCGATATCGGGATAACGGGGGCAGGGGAGAAAGTGCTGATCTTCCGCCACGGAGAGGTGATTCGCACCATTGACGCTTCCGCCGCCGACGCGGCCTTTGGGGAAGAACTGGAGAAACTGTAAATGAAACGAAGGTGGTGTACAACGAAAAAAAAGCGAATCCCTTTGCCCATCCTTTTTTTCTCCGTCTTTTTTCTTTTGCCCGTCACGGGCGCGCTCCGGGCACAGGATGCGCTGCCCTGGTGGTATACCATGGAAAGGGGAAAGCTCCTTTTCCGTTCGGGCGAATATGGAGACGCCCTTCTTGTCTTTGAAGACGCAAGGCGGCAGCGGCGGGAACGCTACGCCGCGCTGGAACGGCAATTTATCGACTTTCTTGCCCGTCCCGAGATACGCCGGCTTGGTGATTCCCTTGAGCGGCTGGAAACATGGATTGCCGAAAGGAACGAAACCACCGCGGCGGAGGCTTTGGGGGAATTGTACTACCGCTATCCCAAAAATTCCCTCGACAACTCCGCGGTCCGGGCCCTTTACCAGTTGGGCCGCCTCAAGGAGTATCCCGAGGCCGAATACTGGATAGGTGAAACCTACCGTGTCGAAGGGGAGCTGTCCCTGGCTCTCATCCAGTACCGCAGGGCCCTTGAAGGACGGGACATCCTTGAAAATCCCGGCTTTGCCGTTGATCTCCTCTCTAAAATCGCCGGCGTGAGGAGGGTAAGGCAGGAATATGTTGAAATGGAAAACACCCTCAAGGGGATACTTGAGGGGATAGACGCGGTGACCGGGCGGCCCAGGGACACCTTGTGGACCGGCGAATCCTCTTTCGCCAGGAACGCCATGAGAAGGACCCTGGAAAACGAGGGGATAGACCGCTTTCTTGTTCTTTACCGCTACAACAACACCCTGGTCGAACCTGCCCACCGCCTCCTCGGCCTTTTCTATTACGCGTCGGGCAGGTACAATCCCGGTTCCGCGCTGGATCATCTCATGTTCGCCTTCCTCATTCAGAACACGGTCATTCTGGAAGAGGCGCTGAAAGACCGGTATGATTATACCTTTACCGGCCTTGACGACCTCATGAACCGGATGACCCGGAACCGGCTTGTTTCCGCTTACATCGAGGAGAGTGAATATTACAAAACCGCCTATTATCTGGCGAACGTCCTTTACGGCGAAGGCAAACTGGCCCAGGCGCGGGGCGTCTGGGAATTTATAGCGGGCCGGGAAGATGCCGGTGAATGGCGCGGCCGGGCTCAAAGGCAGCTGCGGAGCCCCATACAGGAACGTACCGTTGAAATGCCCTGACGCGATGCGTGGAGTTTCGGCTTTGTCGCCCCCGGCCAAACGGCGCAGCTATTTGGCCCTTGACTTTTATGAAACAGATGTGGTATGGTAAAAGCGTCCTTTTAGGGGGCAAGGAGAGGTATTATGGCCCAGGCCAGCAAGAACGCCCGTACGTCAACCACCACGCAGAAATTCTTCTGGTCCTGCGGAGGTGAAGTCAGGATGAAGACCCTTTTCGAAAACGGCAAAGTAAAGAATATTGCCGAATGCGACAAGTGCAGGCGGACGGAACGGCGTCCGTCGGATTTTAAATAACGAAGCGGTAAAACGCATATCAAGAGAGATTCCATTTTGGGGGTTTTCCTTTGGCAG
>JAIROE010000048.1 GCA_031257715.1 Treponema sp.
TTGATAGGCCAGATGCTGGGAATTTCCGTTAAAAGGGCGCTCTGGGAATCCAGCAGCGTGCCTATTTCCCTTACCGGTTCCCTCGCCGAGGCAAGATAGGCCGAAAGGCGGCGCACGTCGTCTACTTCACGGAGGTTCCCCGCGGGGGTTTCGTTAATGTCGAAAAAGGATGAAAGATCGCCGTAGGATTCGGAGGAAGCGGCCGCGCCTGTTCCTGAAACATCCGCCCCCAGTGCGGACAGCGTCCCCGAAAGGGCCGTCTCAAATTCACGGGCCTCACGGAGCAGCCGCGACGTTTCGTCCCGAAGCTGATCAAGATTCGCCTGAATGTCCTGAAGCCGGCCGTCCTTGCTCTCCAGGAGCCCCCGCGCGCCGCTGTACGAGGCGCCGTACCAGAAGAACGCGGCAAGTATGCCCGATAAAACAAGCAGGAAACAACACATGGAAAGTACGGTAATGTGAAGGTTATACACCCGTTTTTCCGAATGAGGAACAAACACAACCGTATAACGGCGGTTCAAAATACGAAAAAAAGCCCTGAAAAAACCCGCGGCGGAACCCGCCACAGAGGCGGCAACATGCTTGACCCTTTGGACTATGCCGTTTTCCAGACGCTTATAATCGTGAACCGCGGCCACTATCTACCCCTTGCAAAATTTCCTCATTTCAAGGTAGTCTATCCATAATATTTCCATAGTATAGATACTATTTATACCAAATACACAATGATTTTGTCAATACATTCCGCTTAAATAAACAACCTTCCTTACATAAATCGGCATGTTTTAGTTGATCTTGTAACTTAATATCAGGGCAACGCGGTAAAATTCCAGCCGCAGGGGAGATCCCCGGTTCAATTCCCGGTACTGGTAAAAATAATGGGCGCCGTTATTCCGGTCTCCGTCCCTGTAATTCCGCATGGTCCGCAGCTGGACGGCAAACAGCGCGTTGAAATCGGGGGTGACGGCCCAATTAAACGCGCCGGTAAAGATCCACCGGCCCAGTTTATCGCCCCAAAATTCCCCGCCCGGCGTATTGTGCAGGAACCGGTCTACTTCGATCTGGATTCCCGCCAAATCGAGGAAAAGGGGCATCTGATACCCGATGAAGAACTGGCCGTAATAATTCCAGCCGTTCCTGTTTTCCTCCTCACTTACTTCGTAGACCCAGCTTTCTCCCCTCCCCGCCCGGGTGTAGGCCTTGTAATTTACCTCGTTGTAGGCGCGGAGCACAATATGATGCCAGTCACCCGGCCACAGCGCCGCCGCGTCAAACTGGACGGTGCTCCCCCCGTAGAGTTTCCACACCATGCCGTCAAAGGGGGATCCCTGTATCACCGATTTCTTGCTGCCGCCGGAAAACGCCTCCTCCCGGTCATTTTCGGGCGTATTGAAAGCAAGGCCGTACAGATGCCTGCCCGAAGCGGTGATGTTCCAGCCGGTACCCAGCAAGGCTCCGGCGGAAAGTTTGAAAAAAGCGGCGGGGGTAAGCACCGCCTCGGCGCCGCCTTTCAGGGACACGGGGGTAATCGCCGCCGAAAAGATCGTCTCTACGTTGTTGTCCAAAGTCAGCGGACTGTTGCCCCGAAACGCCGGGAAAACAAAACGCTGGTTGAAGGTAAGTTCCGCTTCGGGCTTTGTGGAACCGCGGAAGACCAGATCAGAGGACATTACCGGCGACGAATCGGCCCACAGGGAAAAAACGGCGCGGAACAGGAAGACAAGCGACAGGGCCGGAACGGAGGGATTTTTGGTCATCTACGCGGCCGCTCCAAAACCTGCCTGTATGGCCTGTACATTCATGGGGATAAATTTGTGCTTGTCGGACGTAAAGAAGTTTTTGAGGATCTCCTCGATGTTTGCAAGGGAAAGCGCGCCTGTAAGCCGGGCCATGGCGCCCAGCGCGACCATATTGGCAAAACGGGCGTTCCCTATTTTTTCGGCAAGCGCCGTCGCTTCAATCCCCACAACCCTGAGCCCCTCCCGTTTGGGCGCTTCCTTTACCAGCGTTGAATTGATCACCAGAAGCCCGCCGTCCTTCAGGAGCCCTTCGCAGAGGGGAAGGGAATCGCCGTTCATCACCAGCGCCGAATCGGGAACCGTCACAAGGGGGCTCGCGATTTCATCATCAGAGACAATGACGCCGGCTCTGGCTATGCCGCCCCGTTTTTCGGCGCCATAAAAGGGAAAAAAAGTGACGTTCTTCCCCTCCTTCATGGCGCAGTACACCCATATCTGGCCAAGGGATACTATTCCCTGGCCGCCGAAACCGGCAAAAAAGGATTTTTCCGTCATCAGGCGGCCCCCTGCCTGCCGGCGGCTGCGGCGCTGTTACCGGCGGCGGTTTTACCGGAAGCGGCAATTTTTACGTCCGCTCCGGCCAGGGTGTTTTTGATTTCCCCCAGGGGGAACACGGGGATCATGTTGTTTTCCAGCCACTCCGCCGACTGGACGGGCTCCATGCCCCAGTTGGTAGGACACTGCGAAAGGACTTCCACCATGGTAAAGCCTTCGCCCCGCATCTGGGCTTCAAAGGCCCTGCGTATGTACTGCCTGGTTTTGCGGACATTCGCGGCGTTGTTCACCGCTCCCCGTGCTATGTAACGGGTCCCTTCCAGAACGGACAGCAGTTCCGACACCCTGATGGGGTACCCCATGCCCGCAACCCCTGGATCGCGCCCTTCGGGGGCGGTGGCGGCTTTTTGCCCTATGAGGGTGGTGGGGGCCATCTGTCCGCCGGTCATGCCGTAGATCGCGTTATTGACAAAAATCGTGGTGAATTTTTCACCGCGGTTCGCCGCGTGTATCATTTCCGCGGTGCCTATGGCCGCCATGTCCCCATCCCCCTGATAGCAGATCACCAGATGATCGGGAAGCACCCGCTTGATCCCGGTGGCCGCGGCGGGAGTCCTGCCGTGGGGGGGCTGCACCGAGTCAAAATCAAAGTACAGGTCCGCCCAGATGGCGCAGCCCACCGGGTTGGTGATGATCGTCCGCTCCCGCAGTCCCATTTCGTCTATGAGCCCGGTGATGATCCGGTGGATCACCCCGTGGCCGCAGCCGCCGCAGTATTTGGTCTGTATCCGGTACAAACTTTCCGGGTATCCGTGTAATTTTTTCACTTTTTCGCTCTCCCTTCCAAAATCCGTTTGGCCTCCGCAAAGACCTCTTCCTCCGTGGGGATGACGCCGCCGGAATGGCCCAGCAAATGAATCCCCGGCCTGGGCGATCCTTCCGGGGCTTCCAGCGCCGAAAGCTTCACGTCTTCCACCAACTGGCCCAGACTCATCTCCACGGCCAGGAGGGGCTTCCCCCGGCCGGCGATCTCCGCCAGCGCCCCGTAGGGAAAGGGCCAGAGGGTAATGGGCCGGAAAAGCCCCAGCTTGATCCCCTCCTTTTCGGCCAGCATTTTCGCGCCAAGGCATACCCGGGCCGACGTGCCGTAGGCGACCAGCGTCAAATCCGCGTCCGCGGGCGCGGTATATTCAAAGCGCGTTTCGGCGGTCCTGATTTTCTCATAACGTTCAAAACGCGAGCGGGTCTTTTCTTCAAGTTCTTCGGGCACAAGATGAATGGACGTAATATGACGGGAATCCCGGACGGCGCCGCCCGCGCCTGTTTCGGCCATACGGCCGACGGCCCAGTCCCGTTCGGGCAAATCCTCCGGGGGCCGTTCCGGGGGCAAGACCACCCCTTCCATCATCTGGCCTATCATGCCGTCGGCAAGCACGATAACCGGCATACGGTAGCTGTCCGCCAAATCGAAGGCAAGCCAGGTTAAATCCGCCGATTCCTGCACGCTCCAGGGGGCAAGCACCATGCAGCGGTAATCGCCGTGGCCGCCTCCCCTTGTGGACTGGAAGTAGTCGCTCTGGGCGGGGGCGATGGACCCCAGCCCCGGACCGCCGCGCACCACATTGACCAGCACCAGCGGCACGTCGGCGCCGGCCGCGTAGGAAATCCCCTCCTGCTTGAGGCTGACGCCGGGGCTGGAAGAACTGGTCATTGCGCGGACACCGGCGCAGGAAGCGCCGTATACCATGTTGATCGCCGCCGTCTCGCTTTCGGCCTGTATAAAAACACCGCCCCGGGCCATCATGTTCCGGGCCATATAGGCGATAAGCTCATTCTGGGGGGTGATGGGATAACCGAAATAGGCCCGGCAGCCCGCCCTGAGGGCCGCTTCCGCAATGGCCTCGTTCCCCTTCATCAGCACCTTTTCATTGTTCAATACTACCATCTCCTGTCGACATGAAATTGTGGAACCTTTTCCGGACCCCGGCAGCCCGCCAGGGCAAACCGTCAGTCGCCCGAATCATAGACTTGAATGCAGACATCAGGACATACTTCAAAACAGTTTCCACAGGCGACGCACTTTTCGATGTAAACCGCCTTTGAAGGATAGGAACCGGAAGAATTCAATTCCGTATCCTGTTCCAGCACCTTTACGGGACACGCCCTGATACAAAGCAGGCATCCCTTGCACAATTCCCGGTCTATTACAACCGTTCCCTTTCTGGCCATGCGGCCTCCTCCCGGCAAAATTCCCGGCCGCAAACCGGCCGAAAGCCATTGTACACTGTTTTACCGGAAAGGGTGAATACCTTGAAGACAGATCCGGCATCCGGGCGCCATGCCGTTAAAAGCGCCGCGCCTGAGTTCCAGGCGGCAGAGATGCGGCAGCGGCGGGACCTCGTATACGGAACAGCCGGGGGTGAAAATCCATCCCCTGCCGGATGGTGACGGATGTCATAACAATCATGATAAAGCTTGAAAAAACCGCCGGGCCTCTATATAATAGTTTCCCCATGATTAGCATTATTGTCATCGACAACAAAAACGATCAGCATATCGCCGGTTCCGTTCTTTCCCGTGAACAGGATATACGGGTATCCGCGTACGGGCAAGACGGTTACGACGCATTGAAATTGACGGAACTGAACAAACCCGACGCGGCACTTATCAGCATTGACGGCGGGAAGGCCGGCATGGACCTTGTCCCGCTTCTGAAACACAAATCACCCCATACGGCGATCATCTTGTACACCACGTGCGGTGACAAAGAGACCATGTGGAACGCCGTTAACGCCGGCGTTTCCGGCTACCTGCTCAAGCCGGACGACTTCGACAGGCTGCCGGAAATGATCAGGATAGCCCGCTTCGGCGGATGTTATATCAGCCCGAACATTCAGGGGCAGGCCCTCCCCTTTATACCGGATCTGACACAGCACCGGCTCCACATGAAGGTCCCCGCCTCCGCCCCGGACACGATACCCCCCGGCATTTCAAACACGGAGCGCCGCATCATGGGCCGCATAGGCCGGGCCCAGAGCAACAAGGAAATTGCCGAACAGCTCCAGTTGACGCAGGGAACGGTGAGGAATTATGTCTCCTCGGCCATGCGGAAGACGGGCCTTCAAAACCGGACCCAGATTGCCATTTACGCGCTGAAAAACGGCCTTACCAAACTCCGCTGAAACCGGAATGCCGTTTGGCGGCAGTTTCACGGTACGTGAAAGTAAATGCCCGCGCCCTGCCCCCCGCCATTGCCAGCCTGGAGTTTGCGCCCCGCGCAAACTCCCCAGCGCAAGTGCCAAACGGCTGCGCCGTTTGGCACTTGCGCAATTTCCCCGCAGGGTGTACACTGTCCCCATGAAGAAAACCGCGCGGGCGGTTTCCCCCCGGCCCAACCGGAAACCCCGGTTTCAGGCCGCGCCTTTTCCTTAAAAAGAGGAGAACGACAATGAAAAACACCGTTCCGTCCCGTAAGCCGCACGGCATAACGCGGCTCACAATAACCGTTTTTGGGGCGCGCCCCCCCGCCCGGGGGGGGGGGGGGGGGGGGGGGGGGGGGGCGGGAGGCGGGCGGGGGTGGGGCCACCCGCCCCCCGACCCCGG
>JAIROE010000073.1 GCA_031257715.1 Treponema sp.
ATAAGCCTTTACGCGAAGATCATCGCCGTGGCCTGTTCCTACGAGGCCATCAGCACCAAACGGCCCCACAGGGAAGCCAGGAACGGGCATGCGGGAATGGTGGAACTGCTCAAAAACGAGGACAAACGTTACGACGATACGGTGGTGCGGGCGCTGGTCTTTTCGCTTTCAATATACCCCATCGGGCTTTATGTCCTCCTTTCAAGCGGGAAAAAGGGACAGGTGGTGGACGTGAATCCCGAAAATCCCCGGTACCCCATTGTGCAGGTTTTTGGGGAGCTTACCCCGGACGGCAGGAACAAGATCCTTGAAACTTCTCCGGACGGACTGCACATCGTGCGGCCCCTTACCAGGGAAGAGACGGGCAGCTGATGGAGGACCCCGGCGGTATTGCCGCTTTTCCTGAAATCCTGCTGTTCCCCGTCCTGATCCTCTGGGGGGGATTTTTTTCCCTTTTTGAAACCGCCCTCTCTTCTTCCCGCAAGGCGAAGCTCCGGAAAGCCGCGGAAGACGGCGGCGCGAAATACCGGCGCGCCCTTGAGGCGGCCGAATCCCCCGCTTTCCTTCTCGGCGCGGCGCGGATCTGGAACGCCCTGCTGAGAATACTCGCCGGCGCCACAGCGGGTTTCGGCGCTGCGCGTTACCTCATACCCGGCCCCGATTCTTCCGGCGATCCCTTTGCCGGCATCCTTGTCTGCGCCCTTATCCTCCTTTTCCTGTCCATAGCGGCGGTGATCGCCGGGGACACGATTCCTTCGTTTATCGCCCGCGCCGCGCCCGAACGCATTACCGCCGCCGTCCTTCCCCTGATGAATCTTTTCGGCATCCTCTGCCGTCCCGCCGCCGCCATTGCGGACCGCCTCTCCGCCCTTATCCGCGCCGTTTTTGACACGGAGGAAGAAGACGCTTCTTCGGAGGCCGGGGACGAACTCAGGCAGGTTCTCGAGGAAGGAAACCCCGGCGCGGTGAAGAGCCGCGAACGGACCATGGTGGAAGGGGTCTTTTACCTTGGGGACAGGCCGGTGGGAACCTTCATGACCCACCGTTCCGAAATACAATGGCTTGATATTCACGCCGGAAGGGAGGAAATGCTCGCCGCCGCGGCCGCCGCGGGATTACGGGGCTGCATACCCGTCGCCGACGGCACCCCCGACCATATACGGGGCGCGGTGTACCCCGAGGATCTCTACCTCGCCCTGCTCAACGGGCTTCCCGGAGGCCTCGGCCCGGTAATACGCAGGATCCGTTTTATCCCCGAAACGATGTCGGCACTCAAGGCGCTTGAAGCCTTCAAGGGCGGCGGCGGGGACTATTTCTTTGTCATGGATGAATACGGCGGTTTTGCCGGAATGGTCTCGGCGCGGAACCTCATCGACGAAATTGTGGAACTGTCCGGTTCGGGGGCGGAAGAAGAAGGCGTCGTGAAGCAGGAAGACGGTTCGTGGCTTGCCCCCGGCGCCGTCAACATAGACGACATTTCCCGGATCCTTTCACTGGAAGAGCTTGCCGGGGATCATCAGGATTACCACACGCTGGCGGGCTTCATCCTTTCACTGTCCGGGGAAATTCCCCGCGCCGGAGAAGTTTTTGAATCGTCGGGCTACCGGTTTACCGTTACGGGCATGGACGGAAACAGGATAGACAGGGTGCGCATAAGCCCCCTTACGGAGCAGGCGGAGAAGGAACGGTAACGCGGCCGCCGAAGAGTTCTTTTGGATACACCGTAATCCCCAGTTTTTTTTCAAGGCGTTCAAGACGGCGCATCTCTTCGCCGTCGCCGATAGTTGCCATTATGCCGCGCCCGCCCGCCCGGCCCGTCCTTCCGGCGCGGTGTATGTAGACGCCCCCATCTTCCGGAACGTCCAGCTCCACCACATGGGTAATGCCCGGAACGTCAAGCCCGCGGGCGGCAAGATCGCTTGAAACCAGCACGGGAATTTTCCCGGAGCGGAAGGCGTCCACAGCCGCTTTCCGCTCTCCCCTGTCAAGGCCGCTGTAAAGCGCCGCCGCGCGGACACCGGCGCGCCTGAGGCGGGAAAAGATGATCCCCGGCTGCCCGCCGCCGCCCGAAATGACAAGGGCCTTTTTGGGTTTGACGGCGGCCAGAAAAGAAACGAGCGTGTCTATCTTTCGCCGCCTTTCGCTGAAAAAAGCCCAGTGCTCTATGTGTTCCCGCAGCACCTCTCCCCCGTCTTCCTCGACGACAAGAGGGCCCTCCTCCCCCTGTTCGCCCGCAAAAAGGGCAAAGAGGGAAAGGAGCCGCTCCCGGCTTTTCCCCGAAAGGGTGGCCGAACAGGATGTCCCCTGTGTAAGGCCCCGGAGGAGCCGGACGAGAGACGCGGTTTCCTCAAACATCTCGTCCGAAACGAGGCGGTCCCCTTCGTCCAGAACAAGGAAACGGAACGAAAGCGGGCGGAGCTTTCCCATGAGGGCAAGTTTCAAAAGCCTTCCGGGATTTCCCGCGACGATGAGGGGCTTTTCCTTTTTGAGGGATTCGATCTGGCGGCTCATGTTTCCCGAACCCGCTAAAAGGAGCGCGGGCGGAATGCGAAGCGCCGGAGAGGGGACGGCCTTCGCCATCCCCCGCAAAAGAAAATCCGCCTCGCCTTTTATCTGGGCGCACAGTTCGTGCGTGGGCGCACAGATCATCATGCGGGGGCCGGGCGCTCCCCCGCCCGCGCCTTCAAGCCGCTCCAGAAAGGGGACAAGATACGCGAAGGTTTTTCCCGTGCCGGTGGCCGAACGGAAGATCACGCTTTTGCCGCCGCAAAGAAGGGGCATCACGCGCGCCTGTATATCCGTGGGAGAAGTAATGTTCCTTTCGGCAAGGCATTCGGCAAAGAGAGGATGTCCAAAACTCATGAGGGGCTTTTTTCCCGCTTCCTTTTCCCGAAGAAGTTTTTCCATTTTTCGCGCAGCCGTATTTTCCGCTCCTTCTTGTTAAGATACGCGTCAAGCTCGCCTATCAAATGGGAATACTCATCGATGTGGGGCCGCAGCTCCTTCTGTATGTTCTTTCCCGCCGCGGCGCGGGTAAAGCGCAGGGAACGCTCCTCCACCTTGAGCAGCCGCCTTTCTATCCTGTCAAGAACGTCGGAACCGGCTTCCCCGTCCGCCTTGTCAAAAACGCCGAACTCGTACTT
>JAIROE010000084.1 GCA_031257715.1 Treponema sp.
GTATCATTGGGTGAAAACCCGGATGATGTGAAAAACTTTATGACAAATAACAGGTATTCATTTCCAATAGTGGTAGATGAAGATAATACCATGAGAAATGAGTATGCGCCCATTATTCCCGTGACGTATCTTGTTAATCCGCAGGGATTTATAATTATGCGTTTTAATAGTGAAAGAGAATGGATGGATGAGACAATGGTAAATTTTATCGATACGCTTCCTACACCATCCCCCCCGCATGGGTCAAGACGGGGAGTATTACCGTCTGAACCAGTATCAAAAGATAAATCCCCGTGATAATGATGACGGCCGGTTCCATACACCTGGCCGCGACGTTCCGCACCCGCTCGTCCCGCTTCTCGAAGTAAAGGGCGATATTCCGGCAGGCTTCCCCGATGTTCCCGTTCGCGTCCGCTATGGAAAGCCAGCCTGAAACATACGGGGAAAAGAGGGCGCTCTTCGCAAAAGCACGTGAAAAACGCACACCCGATGCCACGTCGTTCTTGACGGCAAGCAGCGCCCTGCCGTATTTGGTTTCCCCGACAGTAACAATACACTGCGTAAGGGCGTCTCCCAGGGTAATATGGTTTTCCAGCAGTAAAGACAGCAAATAGAATATGCGGTACTCCGGTGAATCCCGGCCGAAAATGCGGAAATAGATACAGAGCAAAAGGCCCTCTGAAACAAAGAGAAAAACACCGGCAAAAACAATGCCCCAAAAGGCCGTGTCAAGAAAGGCCCCCGAAAGCATACCGGCCCTGACAAAAAGGGGGATACCCTTTGCAACAAGCACGATGGTCCCGGCCAACGCCGCAAGGATAATGAGGGCGGGGTATACCATGACGCCGGTTAGTGTTTCCCGGCTTTGCCGCCCGCGCCGCAGGTCGAGGACTATCTTTTCCAGCGCCGCCACGATACTCCCGGTCATTTCGGACGCCCCCAGGAGGGTAATATACAGGGGAGCGAAACGTATCTTTCCCGGCGCAAGCATGGCAAGAGCGTCTGAAAACCCCACCCCCTTTTTCATGAGGAGGAGGAGGGCGGAAGCGGTTTCGCGGATCGGGGGTTCCATGCCGTCACGGGAAAGGACCGAAAGCGCGTCTATGAGGCTCGCGTTTCCCCCGACAAGGGAAAGGAGCAGTTCGGTAAAGCGGAGGGCAGCCGATGAGCGGTTCATACGCTTTCGCCCAGTTCCCGCCGTATCTCATCTGTGGTGGTAACGCCCGCGGCGGCTTTTTCCGCGGCATCGTTGAATAAGGTCGTATGACGTTTCTTTTTCAGCAGGGCGGCAAGTTCGCCGGGACGTATGCCGGAAGAAATACGCCCGGCAAGATCCGGGGTAACCGCGACAATTTCGGCGATAACGGTACGGCCCCGGCAGCCCGTCCCCGAACAAACGTCACAGCCCGCGCCGCCGCAGGCCGTACAGACCCTGCGGATGAGGCGCTGGGCGATAACGGCCCGCAGCACCGCGCTTACCATGTAGGGGGGAATGCCCATGTTCTGCAGCCTGAAAACGGCCTCCGGCGCGTCGTTGGTATGCAGGGTGGCGAAAACCAGATGGCCCGTGAGGGCCGCCCGTACGGCAAGTTCCGCCGTTTCGGTGTCGCGGATTTCCCCCACCATGATGATGTCGGGGTCCTGCCTGAAGATGCGGCGCAGCGCCGCGTCAAAGGTAAGACCAAGATCTTCGTTGACCTGTATCTGGGTGATCCCCTCTATGCGGTACTCAACAGGATCTTCGATGGAGATAATTTTGGTGCTTTCGGCGTTTAATTCCTTAAGAACGGCGGCAAGGGTCGTCGTCTTACCGGAGCCTGTAGGACCGGTTACAAGAACAAGCCCCGATGAAACCTCCAGCAATCCGGCAATGATCTTCCTGTGTGCGGGAGAGAAACCCAGGGAATCGAGGGTAAACACGTTGTCCGAGCGGTTAAGCAGGCGGAGGACGACGGACTCCCCCCGGATGGTCGGGGTGACGGAAATGCGCACGTCAAGGGAGTAATTTTCGCCTGTTATGTCGATGTGGCCGTCCTGCGGGCGGCGCGTTTCAAGGACGTTGAGGTTTGCAAGCAGCTTGAGCCGGGCCGAGACCGCCTGGGCGCGTTCCCGCGAAATGCCGCGTATGAAGACGAGTATGCCGTCGATGCGGAACCGTACCGCCGCGTCCGTTTTTCCTGATTCAATGTGAATATCGGAGGCTTTTTTTGCGATGGCTTCAAGGAATATGCTGTTAAGGAGGTTGATGACCGGGGCGTCTCCGGCTATGCGGTCGATGGCGGTATTCTGATCTTCATCCGTTCCGGCTTTAGGGCCCGGCGAATCGTCCGCGCCGTCTTCCGAATAAAGGCGCGACAGCGTGAGGCTGAATTCACCGGGGTCAAGCGGCTCGAAGATACAGCGGAAGCCGGGCCAGGTTTTTTTAATACGGGCCTTTAACACGTCGTCGTCCGGGTGAATCATGCCGCGGGGTACGTTCCGGGGAGGGTTTCGGCGGATTCGGCCCCGGCCTGTCTTGAACCGGCGGCGTTTGGCCTTTTTCTTTCGGGCCCCGTCCGGGGTTTCGCGGCGGATTACCCTGACAAATCCCTTCTCCGCGTGTATAATTGCGGGTATGAGGGTTTACGCGGCGCGTCTTTTTTCTCCGGTCCGGGGGCTTTTCCTTTTCTTTCTTTTCACGCAGTTTTTCTTTGCGGCCTGTTCGCGTTCGGAGCCGAAGATACGTTTCGGTTTTATTGAGTTGGTCTATTACGAAGATACGGGGGATGACCGGAGTGCCGGCGGCCGCTACTCCCGGAGCGGGCGGCCGCTTGAACGGTATTCGTTTTTCATCATCCCCGAACATGACGACGGCGTTGAGGATCTTTCGGAACTTTACCTGTACCACGACCGGGAAGGACTGCGCTGGAAACTGTCCGGCGAAGACTGGGTGCGGCATGAGGAGGACGGAAAAATCTGGATAGGAAGCCGCGCCATAGCCATGAGCGGCAACGAAAGCCTTCCCCGGGGAATGTACCGGGCGGAACTTTTCAGCAAGGGGGGGGAACATTCGGAGCGGACTTTCACCTTTGACGCCCCCCAGGAAAGTCCCTTTCCCTTTCCCTTCTTCTTCGCGGGCGGCGGCGAGTACCGCGTCGATTCGCTGTACCCGGTGAACCGTCTTGTCCTCTATGACGGGGAAGGGGGTTATGTGACCACCCTTGTTCTGCGGGAACGCTCGGGAACGCTTG
>JAIROE010000110.1 GCA_031257715.1 Treponema sp.
GGCGATGGGGATGGTTTCCCCCATGCCGTCCTCTTCGAGTTTGAGTGCGTCTTTTATGAGGGAAGAACAGAGCTTCTCCATGCCGGCTCCCCCGTCTCCTCCCGGAAGCCGGGCAAGATCGTCAAGCGCTTCCTCAATGGACTGAATGAGGGCGCCGGATTTCCCGAAGCCGGGATCGTCTTCCCAAAGTACCGGAGAAAAACGGCCCAGAAGTTTGCGGATTGAACGGATGAAGAACGCGCGGGCGGCAGGGCTTTCCCTTTCACCCGATAAACCCGCCCCGGCGGCGGCTATCTCCGCCGAAAAACGCCGAGGCCCCAAGAGGAGCAGATCCTGATGTACAAGATACCGGTGCCTCGCGCAGGCGGAACAGGCGCAGTTCCACGCGCCCCGGCCGAAAAGGCCCGCGGTTCCGTTTTTATCTTCAACCTCGCAGGAAAGCGCGCGGGCCAATTCCAGCGCGGCGGTTCCCTTGCCGGACGCGGGAGGGCCGGAAAACAGCATGGCGGGCGCGAGCAGCCCTCCCTCAAGATCTTCCCGCAGGCGCTCCGCGGCATCCTGTCCCAGAACATTTTCAAACATGACGCGGAAGGCCTGTCAGCATGGCGGCAGGTTCCCCCACAGGAAGATTCCACACGCCGCCTGAAATAAAGGGGAGGAGTATACGGGCAAACAAACTTTTTTCCAGAATGGAATGGGCGTTGAAAACGGGCTGAATGGAGAGAACAAAGAGGACAAGACTCACGACAACTATTCCCTCGGCAATGCCGAAAAAGATCCCCAGAAACCGGTCCACATTACCGAGCCGTATACCCTCGATAATGTCCCGGAGCAGGTGTTCGACAATTTTCACCGCGATAAACACGACAAGGAAGAGGATGACAAAGGCGAGGATCTCCGGAATGACGCCGACGCCCGGCATGAAACGCTCCCGGATAAAAACCGCGCCGTTTTTGTAAAAGAAAAGGGACGCCAGAAGCCCCAGCACCAGCGCCGTCATGGACAGCAGTTCGCCGATAAACCCCCTGAGGTAACAACGGACCGTGAAGATGATGATGAGGACCGCAAAGATAATGTCGATAACCGCTATTCCGTTCATGATTTTCCTTCCGGGGGGAGGAAGCCGGCAAATTCCGCCAGCATGACGGCGATGCGCTCCGCCCCGTCTGATTTTCCTATTTGCGCGGACGCCGCAGCCATGGCCTGTCGCCGCGCGCCGTCCGCCGCGAGCACGGCGATGGTTTCGGCAAGCCTCCGGGGAACCGCGTCGCCGCCTGAAAGCACGACGGCAGCCCCGGCTTTTTCAAAAAAACGGGCGTTTTCCACCTGATCCCCCCGCGTACCCCTGCCCGAAAGGGGGACAAGCACCATGGGCCGGCCCGCCGCCGCGCTTTCCCAAACCGTTCCCGCCCCGCTCCTGCTTACCACCAGTTCCGCGGCGGCAAGAACATGGGGCATCTCGTCCCTGAAATAGGGGTAGACGCGGTAACGTTCTCCTCCGGAAAGCCCTTTTTCGTTTCCTTCTCCCGTCTGATGCACCACCACATAGGATTCGGTGAGGCGGTCAAGGGAAAGCCGCACCAGTTCGTTGAGTTCCCGCGCGCCCTGGCTTCCCCCAAGAACAAGGAGGATGCGTTCCCCCCCTTCAAGCCCCAGAAAAGCCCGGCCGCGAAAAGGATCGGCGCCGCGGAATTCGGGCCGCACCGGATTGCCGCACACGGTCACCAGATCCCCCGCCGAAAAACCACGCCCCGCGTCTTTAAACGCCCCGGTGATAAGCTCCGCCGTATCCCCGTATGCGGCAAAAACGCGCCCGCCCGTCTTCGCGGCAAAGCGGATATTGATCCGCGTGGCAAGGCCGGGACTGTAGTCGGATTCGTGGGTAAACACGGGTATGTTGAGGGAAGCCGCCGCCGCCGAGGGGGGAACACTGACAAATCCCCCCTTGGAAAAAAGCAGAACCGGCCGTTCCCTTTTGAGGATTTTCCCCGCCGCGAAATAACCTGCCGCCACCCGGAACATATCGGGAATGGTTTTAAGACTGAAATAACGCCTGAGCCGCCCCGAAGGAACGCCGAAAAATTCCAGCCCGGCCCTCTCGACAATGGCCCTGTCCATCCCGGTCTTTGAACCTATCCAGAAAATACGGCAGCTTTCAGGCGGCAGACGCTTCCTGAGATGCTCGATGACCGCGAGCCCCGGGTAAATATGCCCCCCCGTACCGCCGCCTGTAAAGGCGATATTCACCATACGAGTACGGTATACGATAAACGCCGTTTGGGCAATGCGCCGCCCGCCCCGCTTCAACGGGGCTTGACTTCCGTGCGTCTCTCGTGCTTTTATTATTTCATTACGCAAATACGCGCTTGAAAGAAACACGGGCCGTTAGCTCAGTAGGTAGAGCATCGCCCTTTTAAGGCGGTGGTCGGAGGTTCGAATCCTGCACGGCTCAAGTGCAAAAAGTCATGCCCGGAGGCATGACTTTTTGTTTTTCCGAAAAAAGCGGGATTCGAAGCGGAAGGTGGCCGGCCAAAGGGAGGAAAAGGGGCCAGGGATGGCCAAGGCTGCACCTGGAGCCGGGCCGGAGGACCTCAACAGGGACGTTGAGGTTCGGAGG
>JAIROE010000134.1 GCA_031257715.1 Treponema sp.
CATGGTCCACACGGTCCGCGGCTCGGTGAGGTTCGTCCCGTACAAAGACCGCAAGGCGGTCATCGCCGGCTTGAAAGCTGTTTACCTTGCCCCTTCGGCGGACCTTGCGGCCGCGCCGCGAAGTACCTCCGCAGGCGGCGGCATTCGGGCCTGTGAGGGCTTGAATCTTGTGGCGGGGGGCGGCGTTTTGCCGCCTTCCGCCCTTGGAGTTTTGCGGCGGCGCCGCAAAACTCCCCAGCTTACGGCGGCGCGAGCCGCCGTAAGCCTGAATTTTAGAAAAACCTACCGTAAATAAACGTCGGACGCTTCCAGCTTTTTTATTACCGCGTCAAAAGCGCCCATGTCCCAGGCAAGATCGAGGATTGAGTACTTGCTCCGTATCATCTGGGCCCGGCGGGCGGTGGCGATGGTCCTTTCGCGGGTAAGGCCTATCTCTCCGGGCGAAAGGGGGCAGCCGGCGCTTTGCAGGAGGGCGCGCAGTTTCCCTAGGGGAGGATCTGGGCGTGTATTTGTTCCCGCAGCTCCTTCCATGAATCGCGGAACGCGCCGTCAAGGCCCCGCGCGGTTTTTTCGTCCATGAGTTTTTCGGCGGCGGTCTTCACGATTCCGTCGTGGGCGCGGCTTCCGGCAAAAGCCTCTGACGCTTCCTGGCGGCGGGCCTCCGGGGCGGGCCGGCTGCGGCCTGCGGGGGAGGGGGGGGGGCCTTCGGGGCTTTCAAAGAAGATTTCGGTGAAGGCGGTGGCGGCCAGTGTTCCTATCGTGACCTTGTGTCCGTGGGTAACCGGCTCCCCGTTCACCGAAAGGTCTTCCATTTCCCATACATGGCTGAAAAGGTGCTCGGAACCGGAGACGGGGCGGGAGGTTTTCATGTACTGCATGGAGAATCCGGTGACGGCGAGGGCTTCAAAAAGGGCGTTTACCGCGTCCTTGTCGCCTTTTGCGGCGTCACGCGAGCGCTCCAGGTAGTCCATGAGGCCCGGCTGGGTCATGTTCCATGCCGTTTCGTCTATGGCGTGGGCCTCGGGGGCCCCGAGGCGGCCTGCTTTGTCGGCGATTATCCAGTCGGAGCCGGCGATGATCTTGCTTGCCAGGTCCCCGAATCCCGAGGAGGAAAGGTAGGCAGGGGCCCGGGCGAGTACGGCGGTATCCGCGGCGAGGGCCAGGGGCGCGGCGCAGGGAATGGTCTGCTTGAAGCCGTCCATGAGGATGGAGGCGCCGAACGCGGTGTACCCGTCCACGGACGCGGCGGTCGGGAGGCACAGGTAGGGGAGCCCCAGTTCAAAAGCGGCCCGTTTGAGGAGGTCGTTGACGGTTCCCGCGCCCGCGGCGATGGGGACAATCCGTTTATGGCCGGAAAGGGAGGAAATGGCGGCGGTCAGGGCTTTGATGTTGTAGTATTCGGCGTGCAGGCGGGGGCTGGCGGGGAAGACGAGGGTTCCGGCGACAGGTATGCCGGCGTCTTCCAGGGCGGTCCGGGCTTTTGCGCCGGCGGCTTCCCAGGTAGTGCCGTCGGCGGCCAGGTACACGGCGTCAAAATCGTAGTGCTTTTTAAGCAGACCGGGCACTTCCCGGTAGCAGTTTTCCCCTATGACAAGGGCCCGCGTCTGGTCCGCCCTGGCAAGGCATTCGGCGAGTGTGGGAACGGTTTGTGGTTTCATGGTTTACCATACCATAAACAATGCGGTATAGTAAACGGGACGAAATTCCCGGTTTTACGCACCGGGTTTTGTAAGGAGATTCCAATGCCAGCGGCAACAGCCATAACGGAAGCCCTCGGATCGGCGTCGATGATCCGTAAAATGTTTGAGGAGGGGAACCGCCTTAAGAAGGAGTACGGCGCGAACAGGGTGTACGACTTCTCGCTGGGCAATCCCGATATAGAACCGCCTCCGGCTTTTCACCGTGTGTTTCTCAGGCTGGCAAAGGAAGATAAAAAGGGTTCCCACGGTTATATGCCGAACGGGGGGTATCCTGAAGTGCGAGAGGCTCTTGCCCTGAAGGTTTCGCGGGAGCAGGGGGTAAAGCTCGACGGTTCGCATCTTGTCATGGCGGCGGGCGCCGCGGGGGCTCTTAATACCGTGTTTAAGACCATACTCAATCCCGGCGACCAGGTACTTGTTACCAGGCCTTTCTTTATGGAGTACCGGCCCTACACGGAGAACCATGGGGGAAGGCTTGTGGAGGTTGACGCCCTCCCCGATTTTAATCTGGATGTCCGGGCGATTGCCCGGAAGCTTTCACCCGCGACGGCGGCGGTAATTATCAATTCTCCCAATAACCCTTCGGGCCGCGTGTATCCGGCGGAAACCATCGCCGCCCTTTCGCGGGCGCTTGGGGAGCACGGCGCGAAAACGGGGCGTTTCCCGTTCCTTGTGTCCGACGAGCCTTACCGGGAGATAAGCTACGGCGTTCCGGTTCCTCCGGTATTGGGCGCGTATAATGAATCGATTCTTGTGTATTCGTATTCCAAAAGCCTTTCGCTTCCGGGGGAACGCATCGGTTTTATCGCGGTAAGCCCGGGAATTTCAGAAAGGGAAACGTTGATCGACGGCTTTATTTACGCTACCCGCGTCCTGGGTTTTGTTAACGCCCCCGCGTTGATGCAGCGTGTCGTGGCGGAGCTGACTTTTGCCCGCGTGGATGTGGACATTTACGCCCGCCGCCGCGCCGCCTTCAGGGAAATCCTCGATTCCGCGGGAATATCGTACGCCGAGCCGGAGGGGGCTTTCTATTATTTTTGCCGCGTCCCGGAAAAGGGCCGCTCATCCGCGGCGCGGGAAGCGGAACGGCCGGGGGACGACAGGGCTTTCGCCGAACAGCTCAAAAAGGAGCGCATACTGGGCGTGCCGGGTTCGGGTTTCGGGAAGCCCGGCTGGATACGCTTTGCCTATTGTGTTGACGAGAAGATAATCAGGGCGTCGGGCCCCGCCTTTATCAGGGCAATGGAAAGCTGGCGGGCTTAGCGGCGCCCGCCCGGCTGGCGCAACGCCGCTTACTCTCCGGCCCGCGCCCGGAAACGGTAGGGGCCGGTGTCGTCGCTGCTGTAACCTTTTGTCTTTATAAGGTAGGACTTGCCGTTTTCGGCGGAAAAACTGATACAGGCGTTGTAATTGTCGCCCCCGTCGTCGTTTTCCGTTATTTGGGAAAGGTCGCCGGCGTCGTAGAGTTCTATGAAGGTGTCGGTGTTCCCTGATGTTTCGAAGACATAAGGTCCCGCAGCCGCCGGCCGGAACAGGAACCAGTCCTCGTCGTCCGGGTGCAGGGTTCTTGAAATCCAGGTTCCTACTCCGGCTTCCACCGGGTTGTCCGCGCTGTCTTCTTCAAAGCTGTCCCGCCTCACCGAACCGCCGCCCGAAGACGACGAAGAGGAGGGCCGGGTTCCTTCCGCCAGTTCGTCAAGGTAGGAACTTTTCCGCAGATCCGTCGTCCATGCCGCAAGCAGGGAACTTTCCCGGATGCTGTTCAGCCGGGTATACACCCGGATCGTATTCCCCAGGAAGACTATTTCCCCGGAGACGATAAAGGCCGGGGAGGCGCCCGTGCCCGAGCCGCCGTCCAGAATGAATTTGCGGTTTGTCCTTTCGACAAGGCTGTTGAGAATCTGGTTCTTCCAGTAGACACCCAATGAAGACGAGGAATCGTCAACCGGGAAATTTTCAATCCCCACCCGGCTCCCTTCGTCCAGGATGTCAAGCCGCGCCGCTACCTGTGCGGCAAGGCTTTGTACCGCCGCGTCAAGCTGGGCGGTATTTTCGGCCGCCAGTGCCCCGCCGTCCGCTTCCGAAGTCTGGGCAAAAAGGCCCGTATAAACGAAGCCCGTCATGATTACGCAAAAAACAAAGGACAATTTTCCGGTTTTCATCAGGATACACCTCCGTCCGCGGTCTGTTGAACAGAATTGGTCCGGGCAGTATACCAATAGTCGTCAATGATTTCAACCAGTTCGGGGCTGAACGCAACCTGCGCCGTGGTACGGACCAGCCCCTGGGGAAGGATCTCCGCCTGAATGACGCTTCCCGCCGCGGAGATCCTGTATTTCTTGAAGAAAAGCTGATAGGTGACGGATGTCCCCGGCGCGCGGACTTCCGCTCCGGGAGCCTCCAGGTGTTCGATGGATTTGGAACTCAGGCTGTACACCTGTATCCGCTTCCCCTCCCTGTTCGGCTCGGTAATGGTAGCGTACATGTTATAGCCGATGATTTTGGAAATTTCGGGGGTCAGTCTTATCATGGTCTTTCCGTAATCATCGTACAGGGTTCTGATCCTGTCCTGATTTTCAAGGAACCCCCCCAGCATGGACACCAGATCGTCGGGCGCGGCCTTGTAATCAACCACAAAGAGCCCCACGTTTTCCCGGCCCTTCATCTGCCCTATGGTCGAAAGATTACAGCGTATGAAAAATTTGATGGGTTCCTGCTGACCGCCGGGGGTAAAGGCGATGGACAGGCCCACGATGCCGTTTACATAACGCTGAAAAAAGGTCAACTCCTGTTTTGAAAGGGACGCGAGAAAAAGAGCCCGCTTGAAACCAAGCTGGAAGGGAACGCAAAGGATAACGTATTCGTTTATTTTCAGGAAACAGTGGCTTCTGTCTACCCCCAGTTTGGTCAAGGCGTATTGGCTGCAGGCGATACTTTGCTCACCGAACCGCACCAGATACTGTGCGGCCCCGGTTGGTGTACGGGCCATAGTTAAAGAAAACTCCTCCGAGGTTGTTCAAAAGCAGGCCTCTTTTGAAACAGCGTCCCCTACCGCAAGACTTGTGAAAGAACCGGCCGGGTTCTTGACCAAGTCCACTATAATTAGCGTCTGTCCACAAGGTAACCGGTTTTGCAGGCAGATACCAGTTAATTCTGATACAAATTACCGGATTTGGCAATACGGTACCTGCTTCCCGTTAGATCCAGCCGAAAGGAGAAGCCGCCGCCGCTTTTTACTCCGCTCCGGCGGCTTTTATACATCCTCAAACCGTATCCCTTCCCCGGCGGGAATAAAACGCCGGGCTTTCCGTCCGGTAACGCAGCCCTCCCACGAAGGGGGAAGGCCGGGCCGCAGGACCTTTTCCGTTCTGAGGCTCCCTATGCTGCCGGGCCGCAGTTCTTCTCCCTCCCCGATGTCAACCAGGGCGTGCAGAGAGCGATTGGTCCGCCCGTAATTGGCCCGCTCCGACGGGGCAAGCCGCTTGACGCCGTCTCCCAGAACCGTTTCGACGATTTCCTTTTCCTGTTCCCGGCAGTACATTTCAATGGTTTTTTCCGCCCCGCGTTCGGAAGCCTCCCGTACCGCTTTGACCATCCGTGAAAAAGACGGCGGGGTGAGGGCTATCGGATCGTCCAGCCCGGGATCGTCCCGTGAAAGGCAGAAATGCTTTTCTATCACGGCCGCCCCCATGGCCGTCCCCAGCGCGGGAACCAGTTCCGGGTCCAGGCTGTGGTCGCTTATCCCCACCGGGAGGCCGAATACCGCCCGAAGGCTCCCCAGAACCTTGAGGTTATAGTCCGTTTCCGGGGCGGGATACGCCGTCACGCAGTGAAGAAGGCAGACGGAAGGGACCCCGTCGAGTATCTCCAGGGCTTCCTCCATGTCCCCCAGCCGGGAAACTCCCGACGAAAGGAGTACGGGGATCTTCCATGACGCCGTTTCCCTGAGGAGGTTCGTATAGTTGAGTTCCGGGGAGGCAATCTTGACCATCCTGGGGGAAAGTTCCCTCAGATGCCGGGCGCTTCGCGGTCCGAAAGGGGTACAAAGGAACAAAAGCCCCCGTTTTTCCACCTCTTCCTTAAGCCGGGCGTAAAAAGACGGATCGGTTTCCAGCTTCTTGAAGCGATCGTAGAGCCTTACGCCGCCGCCGGGAAGTTTCACCATACCGGTGTTGGGATGGAGGATCTCGTCGGCATATACCATCTGGAATTTGACGCAGCCGGCCCCGGCTTCGGCGGCGGCGGCTATGAGTTCCCCGGCTTTTACCGGATCGCCGCCGTGGGAAGTCCCCAATTCGGCAATGACAAGGACCTTTTTTTCGTTATACGGCCCACCGGGAGCAAAAAATTCCTTATCAGATCTCGACATTTTTTTCATAATGAAGTATTATAAATATATCTCGAATTATCAAGGAGATTTGTATGAAGACCCTTACCTGCGATGTGTGCGGGAAAAAGATGGATGCCCCCGTTTCAGGGCGTAATTATTTTCATGTGACCAAGTATGATATCTGTGAAGATTGTCATGACAAGCTTGAGGGCGTTGTAAAACCGCAGATCCGTACCAAACAGCCCTTTAGTTATGACTGGTACGAGAACCTCTATCTGGATTCGGTTGCCAAGGCCGTCCAGAGGGGCAAATTCTAGCGGTAAAAGCCGGTGCCGGCAGGCCCCCGGCGGATAAAGCCGGCCGGCGGGACCGGGCATACGAAAAGTAAAAGTAACGGCCGGGGAACCGCTTCCGCTCCTGGAGAGGCGGTTTGCCGGTCGGAATTATTTGTGTAAAGGGCGGATTTCAAAAATTTTGAAAAGCCTCCGGTCGTATAAAAAAAATCACACTTCCAATCTGTAATCCGTGAAATGCTGTGGCCGCGGCGGGGAGTTTCGCGGCAAGAAACACGCCCCTCTTGATGGAGCGTGTATCCGCCGCGTAATTCCCCGTGTTCTGTGAAGCCGTTTTGAGCTTACCGCTCGTAGGCCCCCATGTCCACCGTGCCGTTAAAACGGCCGTTCCCCGCCCGGTCGGTGACAATGGCGGAAAGGTCGGGGGTTCCTCCCTCATAGAAGCTGCCGCTGCCCGTGTCAATGGCGGGGCTGCCCGGCTGCAGGCGGTAGTCGCCCGCCGTCGTGGGGGCTGCCGATGCGGCCTGGACGAGGCTTGTGAACAGGGGATCGTTATCGCTATTCGTACCGTTAAGCCCCGTGCCGCCGCTGCCGTCAACACCCTGCACCAAGCTGTAATCGTAATCCGAAGCCGCGGAGGAATCGTCGAGTACGCCGGCGGCGGAACCGGTAGTGGCGTTCCCCCAGATGATGCTGTTGCGTATCTTCGGGAGGGCC